>CAMVRW010000107.1 GCA_947169985.1 uncultured Butyrivibrio sp.
ATTATTTCAGTAACAGTTTCTCTATCCTCTTCAGAAAGAGACTCCAGCGCTTCTTTTACCTCCGGATGATCTGCCGCGATCTTATCAATATTATCTTCGATGAGATCAACTGTTTTTTCAGCAACAATCTTTTTTGTTCCCTCTTTTATAATAGGGAGAGCTACATTTATGAACAATAAAACAACAACTCCCAAAATGATGATAGATATCATTAAATGCCCGAAAGCACTGTTTTTATCCTCTTTCTTGTTTTGATGATATACGTTTTTACGTTTGTTTTTTGACATTTTTTCTTTTACTCCAATTTATTTTTTATAATAGATTATATTTCTTTAATAGTTCGTACACATTTTGGAAACACTTACCCTGTACTATATAATCTATCAGAAGGACAAAACTTCTGAACCCCCAACAATACTTTTTTTCATACACGGGTTGTCTGGTTCCCCACTAGGCAACCCCTCCTCCCAAAAAAATACCACCTGCAAAAGCAGGTGGTTTTCTTATTGTCTATAAAGCTATCAGTCGAGCTTAATTACTACGCCATCTTCTGTTCCGGCAATGATGTTGCTCTCCTTGCCTGTCAGATCCTTTCCTCCTACAAAGTACTGATACTGGTGAAGAATCTGATCCTTCTGCATTCCAGATATAGCCTGTTTCATATCTCTTGACGCCAGTCCCATATCAGCAAAAAGATCTATTGAAGAAGAATCATACTGTCCAAAAGAAATAGCTACGTTCTCAATTGAAGCATTTTCTCTGGCAGGAACTTCAACAGTGAGATCAAAAGCTTTGCTCTCTTCCTGGACCTTAGGAGCTTCCTGTATGTTTTCTTTAATCTGCTCTGCAGCGGGATTTATCTGTGTATTGTCTTTGACAGAGGGAATATTATACGCATTGTAACCGGGTGTAAATCCGCCATTAATATTTAATGCCATAATAGTATCCTCCTTTCTACAGTGAATTTATCGGCACTAAAATCCCGCTTCTTAAGCTTATTATAATAAAAAAACCCTAAACATCCTATATAAAATGTAGGAAATTTAAGATTTTTTAAGCTATTATGCGATTCCAGCGGCCTTTAAGAGCTGCTTTGTGTAATCATGCTTTGGATTTTTGTAGACTTGCCTTGTAGGTCCCTCTTCCACAACCCTGCCATCCTTCATGATAAGCACGTGATCACTGATCTGATAGACCACCCTAAGATCATGGGAGATAAAGATAATTGAAATGCCATGCTTCTTATGGAGATTCTCCAAAAGCTCAAGGATTTGGGCCTGAATGGTAACATCCAGCGCCGATACCGGCTCATCCGCAATAAGAAGCTTAGGAGATCTCATAAGTGCCATTCCGATGCACACACGCTGCCTCTGTCCTCCTGAGAGCTGCGCAGGATATCGATCCAGCATACTAAGAGGAAGCTCGATCTCCTCCATTATCTCTTTTACCCTCTGGTCAATCTCCTCTTTGGTCCACTTACGATCCTTGTCCACGCGAAGAGGCTCAGCAAGAAGCCAGCCTATCTTTTTGGCAGGATTAAGGGAACTGTATGGATCCTGGAAAACCATCTGAGGTCTGTCATACTTCTGCCAGATCTGCCCCTGGTAGTCCTTGTTAATGCCGACAATAGCCCTTGCAAGAGTTGACTTTCCGCTTCCGGATTCTCCTGCAATTGCCAGTACTTCTCCCTCTTCCATAGTCAGATTCACATCGAAAAGAGCCTGTATTTTCTTATTCTTTTTTGAAAAGAGCTTTCTCTTCCTGTTCTTGTAAAAGACATTCAGATCATTAACTCTTAAAACCATTTCTTCACTCATAACTTAGTCCCTGTCATCTGAAAGGTCTATCTTGGGAATAGCTGCAATAAGCTTCTTGGTGTAAGGATCCCTGGGATTTGCAAATACTTCCGAGGTTCTGCCGGACTCCACAATATTTCCCTGCTGCATGACGATGACTCTCTGGCAAAGCTGATTCACAAGGCTCAGGTCATGGGAAATAAAAATTATGGAAGTATGCATCTCCTTATTAAGCTTCTTAAGAAGTTCAACAATCTGGGCCTGGACTGTAACATCAAGAGCTGTTGTGGGCTCATCTGCGATCAGTATCTTAGGGTCTCCTATCATAGCTGCAGCGATCATAACTCTTTGTCTCATTCCGCCGGAGAGTTCATGGGGATACATGTTGTAAACATCTTCAGCCTTATCAAGACCAACTGCCTTCAGCATTCCTATAGCTCTTTTCTTTCGTTCCTCCTTGGGGATTTCCTGATGATGGATGAAAAGAGGCTCTTCCACCTGCCAGCCTATCCTCTTAACCGGATTAAGGCTTGTCATCGGTTCCTGGAAGATAATGGATATCTCATCTCCCTGATAGGATCTCAAACTCTTACGGTCACAGGTAAGAAGGTCAGTGCCGTCAAACATGATCCTTCCGCTCTTGGTAAGACTCTTTCTGTTAAGTAGACCTGCGATTGCAAGAGCACTCATGCTCTTTCCGCTTCCGGACTCGCCAACAATGCCGACGATCTCGCCCCTTCCAAGCATCAGGTCGAAATCCTCAACAGCCACTTCAGGCTTGTCATGGTCATGAAATTCTATATGAAGATCTGTTACGTCAAGGATAATATCGTTGCTGCTCATTTCCATCTGCTTATCCCCTCTCCAAGAAACGCAAAGCCCAAAACCATCAAAACGATGACAATACCTGGACAGAGCACGTAGCTTGGGGTTGTGAACATATACTGCTGTGCATCTGAAAGCATCTTTCCAAGGCTGGCATAGGGAGGCTGTGATCCAACTCCCAGGTAGGAAAGACCTGCCTCGGCAAGAACTGCATTGTTAAATCCGATAAGTATTGAGGACGCAAGAACTCCCTTTATGTTGGGAAGAATATGCACAAAGATCATTCGAAGGTTGGACACCCCCTGCAGTCTTGCATTTTCCACGTAGTCCATATTTTTGCAGCGAAGGACCTCGCCCCTTACTATCCTGGCAAAGCTTGGCATAAAGGCAATTCCCAGTGAAATAAGAAGCTGTATCCATCCGGTTCCAAACACAGACACAATAACCAGAGCCAGGAGAATACTTGGAAAAGCAAAAAGGGCGTCAACTACTCTCATAACAACCTCATCCAGCATTCCTCCAAAGTACCCTGTGACTGCACCGATGATAGTGCCAAGTCCTGCTCCTATAAAGACAGTTCCAATGGCAATAAGAAGGGTTATCCTGCTTCCGTACATAACACGGCTGAACACATCCCTTCCCATGTTATCCGTACCCATAATATGGCGAAGGGAAATGCCCTGGAGCTTTTCTGACGCATTCATGGCCGTAGTGTCATAAGGGGTCCAGAATAAGCCAACAATGATCATTAAAAGCACAAGGCCAATAATGATCATCCCTGCCAGAAGGTATGGATTGTCTCTTAAGTTTCTTTTAAATTGCGATTTATTCATCTTCAAGTCCGATCCTTGGATCTACGATTCTATAAATAATATCCACCAGGAAATTAACCACCATTACAATAATGGCAATGCCCATGATAATGGCTTCCACAACAGGATAATCTCTGTTACCGATACTTGTAAGAAGGATCCTGCTGATTCCGGGGATAGAAAATACCTGCTCAATTACGATACTGCCTGCCACCATGTCTGCCAGAGCCATGCCCAGGAACGTGATGACCGGAATAAGTGCGTTCTTAAGAACGTGCCTGTACAGCACGCCGTTAGTGTTATTGCCTCTACTATAGGCTGTTCTTGCATAGTCCTTAGAGGCCTCATCTATAAGACTTCCCCTGAGCATCTTGACTGTCATAGCTATCTTGGGAAGTGCGATTGCCAGAGATGGGAAAAAGAGATATCGAATGAATTTACCAAAGTTCTGGGTGTAGGAGACAAAGCCTCCCGGTGTAAAGAGTCTCAGGATAAGTCCGAACACAAAAGTGATAAGGATACCTGAGAAAAATGGCGGAACAGCCATGATAACCTGATTGATCACCAGGATAGTCCTGTCCAGGATTCCGTTCTCATGCTTGGCTGTGATGATACCAAGGGGAAAAGAAATAAGAACAGTCATAAGAAAGGCCATTATTGCCATAGTAAGCGTGATAGGGATCTTGTTTGCGATCATTTCCTTAACAGGAGTGCTGTAGTTATAGGAAATGCCAAAATCTCCGCCAAGAAAAGCGATAAACCATCTGCCATAGCGGACAATCAAAGGGTCGTTAAGCCCCATCTCCTGTCTCATCTGCTCCACAAGTTCAGGAGATGCCTCGGTTCCCAGCTTACGAAGCGCCGGATCACCGGGAATTACCGAAAAAGCAAGAAATACGCATAATGAAACCACAAGCAAAGTACCAAGCATCATCAGTAACTTTTTCATTGCGTATTTCATATGCGTATCCTCACATTTAGATCAATTATTCAACCGGCTTGATCAGTGAAATATCCTGTACATAAAGAGGATAGAACTCATATCCGGTGTATTTCTTATTAAGTGCTACATACTCAGGAAGATCCTGGATGTATACACTGGCAGCTTCCTTAGAAAGAATTCTCTCACATTCCTTGTAGAACTCTGTCTTAGCTGCATCATCAGAAGTCTCTACAGCGCTCTTGTAAGCTGCATCATAATCAGCGCTGTTGAAGTTTACAAAGTTTCTTCCTGCATCTGATACATATCTTGCAAGAAGTGAAGAAGCTGAAAGGGTTGAAGCATCAACACCGATTACGGTGCTCTGATACTTTCTGTCTGAGTAAACATCTGAAAGCCATGTATTCCACTCAACTTCCTGGATCTTTGCTGTAACTCCGATAGCCTTAAGTTCCTCGGAAAGGACCTGTGCTGTATCCACGTGCTGTGTGTAGTTTGATGGAACTGTTATTGTGAACTCAAATCCATCTGGGTAACCAGCCTCTGCCAAAAGCTCTTTTGCCTTATCAATGTCCTTGGTGTATGTGTCATTGAGCTCAGGTAAGAAGTACTTAGCATAGGATGGGAACATTGCGCTACCGATTGCTGTTCCATCACCATCTGAAACGTAGTCCATGATCTCCTGTCTGTCGATGGCATAGCAGAGAGCCTGACGAACTCTTACGTCATCAAAAGGCTTCTCAGCGTTGTTGATGTAAAGAGCCTGAACAAGGTTCATGGTTCCTTCGTAAACCTGAAACTCTTCAGAGAGCTGAGCAACCTGGTTGGAAGTAAGTCTTGGGAACATATCGATTGAACCACCGTTAAGGTCCATAACGATAGCATCTGCATTTGCCTCCACCTTGAAGGTTACGTCCTTGATGTATGCCTTCTGTCCCCAGTAATCATCAAACCTTGTCATGATCACGTTCTCCTGTGGAGAGCTTGAAACATACTTGTAAGGACCGGTTCCGATAGGTGTTGTCTCCGGTGTCTGGTTATTTGCAGGGATAATAGCTACAGTAAGCTGTGCAATAAAGTCTGAATCAGCTTCTGCAAGTACAATCTCTACGTGCTTGTCATCTACAATATTCACATCAGTGATCTTGGAAAATGCTGAGATAAGTGGCTCACTGCCATCAGCGCCGCGGTTACGGTCAATAGAATATTTGATATCCTCTACTGTAACAGCGCTTCCATCGTGGAACTTAATTCCGTCTCTCAGTGTGAAAGTGTAAACTGTGTGATCATCTGAGACCGTGTACTCGCTGGCTACAGCAGGATTAAGATTACCATCTTTGTCAGGTTTAACGAGTCCTTCGAAAACGTTAAACAGTACCTCCTTCGTTCCTGCCCCTGTCGCATAGTGGGGGTCAAGACTGTCGATATCCTGAGGTATTCCTACAGTAAGAGTAGAAGAATCATCTCCTGTCTTGTCGCTTGAGCATCCGCTCAATGCAATAGTCAGCGTTGTCAACACGATCATCAAGAGGGCCGTGCCTAACCTCCTGCCTGGTCTTCTTTTAATCATGTCAAAATCCTCCTCGATATTAAATTATTGAGCCGCTTTCCCGGCCCATGTCCATGAATCAATATACGGGTTCGTTAAGAAAAAGTCAAGGGGGTTTATTCCTCGTAAACCCCCTTGATAAGTCTCTTCTCAAAATCTTTTTTTGGCATAGGGTTGTCATATAAAAATCCCTGTGCCACATGACAGCCAACAGACTGAAGAAGTGCAGTCTGATCCGGTCTTTCCACACCTTCAGAAACCACTGAGATTCCCAGCTCATTGGCCATAGCAATTATATTCTTAAGAACTATCTCATCAGACTTGTTTAATTCATCATTATTGATAAAAGACCTGTCGATCTTAATCTCAGATACAGGAAAATCCCTAAGTGTAGAAAGGGAGGAATAACCGGTTCCAAAATCGTCGATAGCTGTTGAGATGTTTTCATCCTTGAGTCTTGAAAGGAAGCCTGTCATCTGTTTCCTTTCATCCTCGCTGGCTGTTTCTGTAACCTCTATCTGAATCAGCTTCCTGTCTATATTGAAACTGTCGATTATACTTGTTATCTCTTTTGCCAGGTCCTTGTAACTAAGGTCTCGTCTGGAGAAGTTGACGGATACAGGCACAGGCTTTATACCGTTGTCGATCCATTCCCTTATAAACTCACAGGACTTCTTAAGCACATACAGATCCAGGGACGCTACTATCCCCTCCTGTTCCAGGATCGGTACAAACTCTGTGGGATATAGCACCAGTCCTTTGCAGAACCATCTTGCTAAAGCTTCGGCTCCCACAATCCTGCCACTTTCAATATCTACCTTAGGCTGAAGGTAGATCCTGAACTCGTCGCTTGCAAGGGCCTCCTCATATCTGTCCTCGATCTGCTTCTGCCTGTAAATTCTGGTACTCATTGCCTTGTTAACATAGACATAAGGCTTATTTGCCACGTTCTTGGCATAATTACAGGCCATTACAGCTCTGGAGATTGCCTGTCCGGGACTGCTCATGGATTCATCTACAGAATAAATTCCGGAAACTGCAGCTATGGTAAACTCATCCCTTTTGTCCTTCTTCATGCCATAAACAGGGACAGCAGAGATAAACTTAAGGAACTTCTTTGTCCTGTCCTTCTTGATGAGAGCAGCATAGTTGTCTCCGCCAAAGTGCGCTACTATCTCATCCTCCTCACAGAAGTCACGAAGCTTTTTGGAGTAGCGCTTCATTATCTCATCGCCTTCCTGAATACCATAGCGCCTGCTGATAAGGCCATAGCTCTTGAGGTTAAAAAAGAAGGCGTCATAATTCATTATCTCACCGGTTCCAAGCTTTTGCCCCACAAACTCCAGGTATCCACCTGAATTGGGAAGCCCTGTAAGGAACTGTGTCAGAGCGCTGTTCTTAACAACGCTTATCAAAAGAAATCTCTCCATATGGAAGGAAAGAACATCCATAATAAGTGAAAAATACTTGTACTCCTCTTCAGTCCACTTCTTGCCGCCAACAGTATATATGTTATATATAACCGTCCGTTTCCCGGACATGTTGCTCTTGAATCTGTAGGTTGGCTTTTCATTCTCAGGAACAGGGCCAAATAACGGTATTATGGTATCCGGGTCACCGGCTCTTTCAGAATCAGGCCTGTAGGAAACAACAGAAACTATAGAACGCAAAGAAAACTCCTTGGAAAGATCCGCCAAAGCGCTTGGGGAAATCTCAGGAGTCACTTCTTCTTCAGATAATATCTGTATAAAATTCTCAAAGCTTCTATCTAGTGTCATGCTTTAATTTTATTTTATTTTTATGATTATTTCAATCAATTTACTGCACTTTAAGGCTACTTTAT
>CAMVRW010000108.1 GCA_947169985.1 uncultured Butyrivibrio sp.
TCTTTACATAGTTCATACCCATTGTGCTCTGATCCCTGTTTCCAAATGTTGCAAACTTTCCTTTGACTGCCATATACAACCATGTCTGGTTTTAGCCCTTTATTCTTTTCATGATTCCATTCCGCAGCCACTTTAGGGTATACAGACTGAAGGTCATTGAACCCTTTAAGAATCTGTCTTCCAGCGCAGTATGGGCAGTCGGTTCCGTTGACCCTGTTTGCAGGCGTCGCCTGCCACGAGTGCCCCAGCCTGTCTTTCCACCATACCTTCTCACTGGAGCATCCGCTGGTTATGCTGTCGGGGCTTATATGGTTCTTCTCCCTATCCCAGCTATCCATGAGCTCCGGATGCCTGCTTTCAAAGTCATTAAACCCTTTCAGCACCCTGCGGTCCGCACAATATGGACACCCATATCCTCTATCTCTGAATCCGGGACTGGCATCATAGCTATGGCCTTTGGGGCACTTCCACCATACTGGTTTAGCAGCAGTCCTTGCGACCATATGGGGCTTCAGACCTTCATTCTTCTCGATGTCCCATTCATGTAGTATCTCCGCATGTGTTGTTTCAAGGTCATTCACTCCAATCACCACTACATTCTGGGCACAATATGGGCAGTTACTCCTAGCAGCCCTGCTATAGACTGCCGCTTCCCAGCTATGTCCTTCCTTTTTGCATTTCCACCAGACCTTTCTCACTGTTCCTGGTCCGACTTCCTCTGGAAGGATATCCCCATTCTTTTCATAATCCCATTCGTCAACAAAGGCATATCTCAATGTGACAATATCGTTGTAGCCAGGCAGTATCTTATTGCCTGCGCAATATGGGCATTTTTCTCCCGAAGCCCTGTGGCTTACAGTTGTTTTCCATGAATGACCTTCGTGGCATGTCCACCATACCTTAGCCTGTGAATACAGCGTGAAATCAGATGCAGTAAATGGCGAATTCTTCTCCTTATCAAACTGTGCTGCCAGTTCAGGCTTAACAGTTGCCAGATCATTTATGCCCTTATGAGTCATGGCCTCCCGGCTTGCACATACTCCGCACTTATGCCCGGCGGTTCTGTGATAGACCGCTGTGTTCCATTCATTCCCACAGATGCATTTCCACCACACTCTCTTACCAGAACCAGGCAATAACATGGACGGCTTAAGGTCACCATTCTTTTCATGGTCCCACTGGGCTGCAACCTCAGGATAAAGGGTTTCCAGGTCATTAACTCCCGGTATCAGTTTATTTGCCATCAGCCATTATCCCCCTTTCCAGGTCTGCCTCCAGCTGTTCTTTCCAGCCAAGCTTCTTTTTAGCCATGCCCTGAACTCCGTCAAATGCCGAAGGAATTGCCCCGTCTATAAGCTTTCCGAAAGCATCTTCATTTACTGCATTGTTCTCAGGCACAGGAACTTTGCCCTTGCTGTTCTGGCGCAGGATCTCATTTGCAAGGTTCGGATACAGGTATATCCTGAGCATCTTTCTCAGGTACATGTTTTCTTTCTTAAGAGAATTCATTTCCGAAACCGTGCTCTTCATGTCTGACCTTGCCTGTTCACCCTCCTTCTCAAGGGCAGCTATCTTCCTCTCAAGAGAAGTCTTTTCCTTCATAAAACGCTGATCCCTACTGATAAGCGACTGGGTATAGTCATATGTGCTCCTCCAGTATTCATCCACTTCAGTAAGGTATTTTATGATGTCATCCGTTGTCCTGCATTTCTTAAGAAATCCCTCTATATCAAGATTTCTGTAACCAAGGGCCTGCTCACTTTCATTAACAAGCTCGGCCATCTCCGACAGTTCTTCTATCCTTTTTCTTACGCTTTCATCTCGTTTGAAATCATAAGCCTTGGCCGTCATTCCCTTGCCTTTCGCAAATGCCTCCAGGTTACTGAACTTAAGCCGTCTGGGATCTCCGTATCCTTCTGTTTCATAAAATTCATCCACTATCATCACAAGATCCTGTGAACTGTTTTTCTTTGGTCTCCCCATCAGCGTTCCTCCCTGTACTTTCTTGACAGCAGACTTCCATAATGGTCTGCGCTTCCACGAAGCCTGAGTATCGCGGAGTCAATGTCCTCTTTATATCCCAGGCTTTTTCTCACAAGTTCTATCATCTGCATAAGATAGATACCATCTGCATTTACAGCTTCTTTTGCTTCTTTCTGCAGCTTTATCTGAAGGCCTTTTCTGTCGGCATAAAAGTATCTGCACTGTCTGCATTCACCTATGCTGCCTCCGGGATGATAGCAGCCCACGCAGTCACCCACATCGCCTGCGAGCATCCTTTTGCTTGTACACCAGCCATCAGCCACTCTCAGTCTGTCTTCCGGAAGGCTCAGATAATACTTCCTGTCACCGGTAAGTCCCGATCTGTTAGTATGTCCATGAAACTTTTCATAGACAATGCTCTCAACAACGCCTGAAAGATTCGCATAATAATTCGAGCTGATATTGATATCCTCATGTCCCGCAAGCTCCCTGCAGATAACAGGAGAGCCTCCTGAAAGTATCAGGTTTATCATGGCCAGATGTCTTGTATCGCCAAGATTTATCGGATACTCCTCATCCCCCATAATGTCCCTGCAGAATCTGCTGAGCCTCAGTTTCATCTGTCCATACGTGAAATATCCTCTTGGTGTTGGCCCCATTGATACCAGCAGCGTATCCAAAAGCGGACGTGATACTATTTCTGTCCTCTTCTTGTAACCCTCTATTTCCGCATACATCCATCCGGGAATTTCATACGTGAAGATTTCAAAATCCTCCCTAACCTTGTACCCGCGCCTTCTGATTCCTTTCTTGCTTGTGGTACGCCTGATGCGGATAAATGTCTTACCATTCTCTTCTGTAATGCAGTCATAAGGAGTCATCAGGAATTCCGTGGCTCTAAGCGGCAATATGTTTGTAAGGTTCCACCAGAAAAAGACAGGGAAATAGAACATCTTGTCATCCTCGTCGGCAATCTTCCAGAAATCCTTCATCCTTCTGTCAAACTCCAGATAATTCTTGAAGCCTGAAAGGTCTCTTGCCTTGGTGTTTCCAAGCTTCACAGTCCTTGCTTCCAGCTCTTCTATGACAGAGTCCCGAAGCTCGTTGCTGTCAGGTATCAGCGACAGGAACCTAGCAAGATGCTGGGTCTCTTTATCATCCATTTCTGCCCCCACATTCTCCAAGTCACAGACAGCAGCTTTCTTTATTTCCCCGATTATCTGCTGGAGCCTTAAAAGCCCTATTGTTCCAAGCTGCAGGAGCACATATGACTTCATATAGTCTCCAAAGCATGAAGCCGTGCATCCCACCCATTCGCGGGCATTTTTCTCATATGCCGTATGTGAAAACCTGAAATCAAACTGGACAAGCCTGAGTTCATCCGTAAGCATCCATACATCATCTTCAAAGCTGCAGCCTTTGATAACACCCTTCTTCTCATAAGTTCCAAACCGCTCCATGGCAGTACTTTTTGTAGCATCATCAAGCTTTTTTATCGGTAGCCTTCTCTCGAAGCCGTCGAACATTTCAGCTCCTGTCATCAGTTCCATTGCGCATCCCCCTTTCAACAACTTCTTTCAAAACCTCCATCTCGGCATCAGGATAAAGCATCTCCATACTTGAAAGGATCTGCATTATTGATGGTATGACATAGTGCTTCAGTATCCCCCTGGCTCTACCTGCATCTGCATCTTCAGAACATGCAGTCACACGGAGCCTTGAATACTCCCTCACCAGCAGTTCAAGCGCTGACTTCGTATATATCTCGAAGCCGCATCCAAGACAGCAGTCCCTTCCGGGACAGATACAGTTAAGTCCTGCCGCTGTTCTTAAACACATGCATTCATCCTGCTTTGATGGTGCCGCAGCTGATGCTATCCTGTGAAGTGTCTGTGGCAGCGCGTTTTCTTTCCCTCCTGCTTCAGCAAGTGTGCTCTCAACTATGTCCCCGGCTCTTGCGTATGATACAGCAACGCTTTCCGCAACAGCCTCTATCTGCCATGCATCAAGCCCAACTTCTCTTATCAGCTTTGTCTGATCTGATACGCCCAGTGCCTTATATTCCCTGCCTTTATACATTTCAAGCAGCATCGACGGGACAAATCCAAAGACTCCCCTTTCAAACATTTCCATCAGGATAAACTCCGGGCTGTACCCGGTGAAATTTGCATCCCTGAGGTATACATCCGTAATCTCTGGCAGTGTCCCAATTCCGCCTTTATGGCTTCTTGCAAGTGCGGCTAGCATATATCCCTTTGCCCTGCTTTCATCATCGGCATCTGCCACAGCCTCAATCCCCTGAAGATAAGCCTTATTTGCCCGCCTGGATCTGAAATTTCTGAACCCGAGGGCATCTGCAAAGTCGTCCCCAAAGAAACTGATAATGTTCCTGATAGTAAAGTCCGTCCTGACAAACGGTTCTCCATCCTCATGAAATGAAAGTGCTATAGCCATGATGAACCCCAGCGGCTCCATAAGGCTTTCCGGTATAAAGAATTTGATCTCCGGAACAAGCCCATGCTTTTTTGTCTTATTTGGGACAGAAGACCTCATGTGACATCTGTACTGGACTTCAAATGCTATTTTCTTTCCATCTGATACAGTAAAAGTGCCTTCAGATATCCTCCTGCGTATCTCTTCTCCGCTGTATGGCAGAGACGGAACCGGGAGTCTGAGCATGTCAGTAGTCCTGAGCGCGCAAATGAAATGAAGCGCTGTAAACAGCCAAAGTTCTGCCCATCTTTCATTTTCAAGAGCCTTTTCCACCAGCCTGTTATCTGCCCACGATTCCTCATTCAGGACGATATAAGCCATGAGTGCAAAACCTTCTATCCCATACGCAGTGTTATCCGGCTTCACTATCTGATGGCTCTTGAATGAATACTTCCATGGGGAAAACGCCTCCCCGTCAGCTTCATAGTTCAGGAATCCTGCAAAAAACTTCATGTTGATAAGCTGCAGTTCTTCATAAGAATCTGTAATCAGCTCCTTTATCTCATCATCACTGTATTCATCTAGTTCCTTGGTCATGGACGCCAACAGTACATCTAGCACTATCCACTGAGACCTGTCTGTCTTTTTTCCGGCAACATATTTTCTGAACCTGGACGCTGTCCTCGGATAACGTTCTTCCAATAGTCCAAGCAGAATTTCTCTCTTCTGGGTATCACTCTTCCTGTATGAAAGAAGCCATATATCCAGCCGCTTTTCCAGCTCTTCATTCATAGTGACTGTGGAACAACCATCATCATCTTCCGTAAGTGTTCCGAACCAATCATTACCCTCAAGAAATTCATAAAGTTCATCAGTATCGCGTGGTTTATCACGGTATTCAGAATCAAGTTCTTCTGCCCTGTTCTTTACTATTTCAATGAATCCCGCCATGTCATAGCTTGCCATACAGCTCACCCCCTAACATGATCAGGATCTCTGTAAGAGTCTCATTAGTATGCTTTAAAGCCTTGGTCAGCTCACCTTTGTTCTGCATGTAATTAAATGCAGACTCAGGATTCTTGTCCCCTCTCCAGAACTGGATGTCGCCAATTTCCTTATTTCTAAGAACAAGCTGTACTGTAAACCAGTGTCTGAGGCAATGGGTACTGAGGTCATTCTCATAAAGCAGCTGTCCGTAAATCCTAAGTTCAGGATCACTGCTCTTCATGAGTTCCGGTCGTAGATGGTTATTTACAAGATCCTTGAATTTCTGTCTGTAGCTTTCATAGGACATAGCCATACCATCCCTGTTTACAAACATCGGAGCATAATCCTCTTCGAATGAAACTCCTGCAAGATACTGCTTATGAAGCCTGTATGCTTCGCAGAAAGTTGCTATGAACTCCGGATATACTCTCTGTATGCGGGTTCTTTTTATAAGTCCTACTTCAGCACCATCACTCCTAAGTGCCAGTTCTCTCCTTAAATCGATTGCAGCTTCAGTGACCTGTCCGCCGATTTCGGTGAAAGTAATCCCAGGTCCATATGGGCTGCCTTCCTGTCTGACATTCATCGCTTCACTGGCTCTTAGTCCTGCAAATGCCTGTAAGCACAACGCAAAGGCTATATCCGGTGCATACCTGAATGCCATAGGTATCAGTATCTCCACTGCCTTTGTCGGAATGTCCCTGAATATAACCTTTTCATCATTTATGACCGTAGCCTTAAAGTCAGGAATCAGCTTTTTCACAGGCTTGCCGCCCTTTGTATAGATCAGCTTTTCCTCATAAAGATCCTTCTTTTTGACCTTCATATACCCTGCATATTTCCTGTTTGAAGCAAGGCTGACCATGAACGCTGTCACTACCGAGATACATCTCTCGACCCTCTCAGCACATCTGTGACTGCCATCAGACATAGGCTCAAGTCCATAGTCGTTAAAAAAAGAAGCCAGCATATCTTTGGTAATATCAAAAACATGTCTGACTCCAAACTCACCACCGTGATCAACCAGAACATAGTTCAGCATCATCACAATGAAATACATTTTCCCCTCTGGATTTGATTCCAGCGGAATGGTGGTACGTTTGTCGTAAGCACCTGAGTACTCATGAAGTCTAGTGAATCTGACGATCACGCCATACCCATTCTTCAGAACTATGAAGGATCTGTTAAACAACAGTCCATCAGGTGTTACGTTCCGGACTGAATACACAGCATACCTCAGCTGTTTCTCCGGAGGGTAAATCTCTACTAAATCACCCATCTGTGATTCTCCTTTCTGCTACCCATTTAGGGCGCAAAAAAGAGTATACCCGACTAAAGTATGAACAAAACCTGCTATAATGGTTTTGAACAATACTCCATTTGTTCATTCTTTATTTTGTTCACTTTGAAAATGTGGGACAAAACTCGATAACGCCAGATATAATCAGCGTTCACAGATTTATGATGATTTGTTCAGAAATTTTTGCAAAAATGCTTGTTTCGCCCAAAAATCCAGCTTCATACTACATCCTTCATATACGCTCTACTTCAATAAACATACTTCATCCGACCATAGAATCTTCGGACTACTCTCCTTTCTTTGATTGAAAACAATTAGTGGTTTCGATATGCTCCGCTTCATGTGCACCTGCTTTAGAGCATAAAAATAGACCAGTAAGTACCGGACGTCTCCGGCCTTGGCTGGCCTATGTAATCTGCTTTATTTTCCACTTTACCCCATTAAATTGACACGCTGACAACATGTGTTATACTAAAGGTGGTCAACTTGTGAAGGGTTGAAGCTGGGTTCCCGAATGGGAGTAGGCATCTATGATGCTTAGAATTCCTTTGCTCCTGGGGTTGGCTTTTTTTCTGCCAATTTTTCATGCATATCATCAAGAATCTTTTCTGGCGCTGATTTAATCTGATCATAAATGAAATCTATAGCCTGTTGTGAATAACTGTACTGTGGTTGAGTAGATATCTGATATACAAAACATAGTTTCTCGTTTTCTTTTATCCCAAAATAAGCCGTAAAATTCCTAAAGTGAAAATTGTTAATTTCAGCATCTTTTCCGCGGAACTTTAACGGAATATTATCCCTTACGATTCTCTTGTTTAATTCCTTTATACATGCTTTGGCATTGTATTTATGAGTGTTATTAGGATTCTTCAACTCCTTAATTATTCTAACACCCTCTGAAGCAGTGTTATCAATGCGATACACTTCTGTCGCTTCATTTTTATCCTTTGTCAGATAATGGTAATGCTCCACTTTGATGGCAAAAGAACTATTATTCTCTTCGACCAT
>CAMVRW010000109.1 GCA_947169985.1 uncultured Butyrivibrio sp.
GGATCAATTGTTTCAAGAGCTATCAGAGCTGATGTATACGAGAACTGGACAGATGTTTCGGGTTTCCTTGTAGCTGACCCAAGGATCATCGACAAGCCACCGTACATTGAGACCATCACCTATACAGAGCTTCGAGAGCTGGCTTACATGGGCGCTTCCGTTCTTCACGAGGATGCTATCTTCCCTGTAAGAAAAGAGGGTATTCCCATCAATATCCGTAACACCAATAAGCCCGAGGATCCAGGAACCTGGATCGTTGAGTCAACAGCCAAGAAATCAAAGTATGTCATCACAGGAATCGCCGGTAAAAAAGGCTTTTGCTGCGTGAACGTACTTAAGGATATGATGAACTCCGAAGTAGGCTTTGTACGTAAAGTACTTCAGGCCTTTGAGGATCAGGACATCTCCATCGAGCACGTACCTTCAGGTATTGATACCATGACAGTATTTGTATCAGAGGATGAGTTCATTCAGAAGGAGCAGTCTGTAGTATCGGAGATCCACAAGCTGGCACATCCGGACATGCTGGAGATTGAGTCAGACCTGGCACTTATTGCAGTTGTGGGCCGTGGCATGAAGTCCACCCGTGGTACAGCGGGAAGAATATTCTCAGCCCTTGCACATGCCAGCGTAAACGTAAGAATGATCGACCAGGGTTCCTCCGAGCTCAATATTATCATTGGTGTGGAGAACCGTGATTTTGAGAAAGCTATCAGCGCTATTTACGATATCTTTGTAACTACACAAGTATAAAGAGAAGCCATGGGACAGCCGTCCACATGACGAAAAAATTCCTGACTTACTGCATAAGGTAAGCCAGGAATTTTTTTGCGTTATCAATTCGCTCAGTGTTTATGATGATTCCGACGATTGGAGCTTCGTTTGGATACGCTCCGCAGTCAGTAAGGATCTTGGAGTTCTTCAATATGATTCCTACAGGGACCGGATTGTCCATTTCGGACTTGTCCTGGACGGGATACTCGAAGGTTTCGTTGTACTTGGCAGCCATAACTGCGTACTTGTTTGATTTATCGTACTGACCGTTGGTGAGGTAGTCGGTGTAGGTGCTTGAAGTCAGGTAATCGATGTAGCCCTGATCCACGTAGAAGATAAGTCCCTGTGAATCCCAGGAAGCAATCTCATCTGCACTGTAGACATCGCGAAGATCCATATAGGTCTCAAGTGAAGCGTAATGTCCGAAGGTGTTAGTATCTGCAACTACCACATCAAGCTCGTTTGACGCCATGACAGCCATAAGCTTCTCACTGGTTGCGACTGTTGAGTTGTCCATGTTGGCAAGAGAGAAACCTGCAGAGGTGTCTGCAAGAATGGCTTCCTTAGTTGTATCTATACCTGCATATTCTGCATATCCGTTCTGGATCTTTTCCTGAGTTTCCAGACCTGCTGCATTGATAAGCATTGAATAGAGAGCATAGGGCTTGTTATTCAGCATATCTCTGGTAAAGGTGACAATGAAGATTATCACGATAAGTGCCACGATGGTGTGTATCTTGTAGTATTCCCAGAAATAATCCCAGTGGGCCTTGAAGCCCTGCCCCTTGAGTTTCTTACGCTGCTCTCTGATTTCCTCATTTACTGACATGTTTCTTTTACTGCCTCCCGATCATCTTAACAAAAATATAATACTTTTTTTGCGTTAAACCATATATAATGTTATTAGGCGTTTTGCGTACTTAAGTAATGATATAAAAGCCAATTTTTAGTGTCAACCGAAAAATCTAAATAAAGTATAAAAAAGACCTTGAAAGATTAGAGGAAGCAATATAAGATAGTCAATAAAATTAAACAGGAGGAGTTTACCGTAATGGCGTTAGAAAACAATTATGTTGAATGCCTTGTGGCCAGCAAAGGCTCACCTCTGGTTAAGTTCTTTAGCTATCTTTCATTAGCGCTGGCAGTCATTTTCTTTCTTTCCTCAATCTTGACAGTTCTCGGGATTGCGGGTCTTATCCTGTGCGTTGCTGCAGGTGTAGTTTATTATTTCCTTTCATTAAATGCGAATATTGAGTTTGAGTATCAGTACTGTGAGAGGGAGATCACAGTGGACAAGATACTTAACAAGTCAAAGCGCAAGAATGTAGGAAAGTTTGAGGTTGACCACATTGAAGCTCTGGCTCCCACAAACTCTCATCATCTGGACGAGTTTAAGAACAAGACCCTGAAGACTATGGATTTTTCTGCAAGGGACAAGAGCAGACAACCTGATCCAACATATACATTTATATATGATGGAAAAGAAAGGATCATTTTCGAACCTACTGCTGAGTTTGTAACAGCAGTAAAGAGCGTTGCACCTAGAAAAGTTTTCACAGATTAAAAAGGGAGTCATAAAATGGGACAGATTATTGGCGAAGGAATTACTTTTGACGATGTGCTTTTAGTACCTGCTTATTCACAGGTTATACCTAATCAGGTTGACGTTTCAACTTACCTGACCAAGAAGATCAAGCTCAACATTCCGCTTATGAGTGCCGGTATGGACACTGTAACCGAGCACAGAATGGCTATTGCCATGGCTAGACAGGGCGGAATCGGTATCATACACAAGAACATGTCCATCGAGGCCCAGGCTGAAGAGGTGGACAAGGTTAAGAGATCAGAGAACGGTGTTATCACAGATCCATTCTCTCTTTCACCTGATCACACCCTGGCAGATGCTGATTCACTTATGGCTAAGTTCAGGATTTCCGGTGTTCCTATTACAGAGGGTAGGAAGCTGGTTGGAATCATCACAAACCGTGACCTTAAGTTTGAAAAAGACTTCTCCAAGAAGATAAAAGAGGTTATGACCAGTGAGAACCTCATTACTGCAAAAGAAGGAATCACTTTAGAGGAGGCAAAGAGCATCCTTGGTAGATCCAAGAAAGAGAAGCTTCCTATCGTTGATGACGATTACAACCTTGTTGGACTTATCACCATCAAAGATATTGAAAAGACCATTAAGTACCCTCTTTCAGCTAAGGATGACCAGGGAAGACTTCTGTGTGGAGCAGGTGTTGGTATCTCAGCTAACTGCCTCGACAGAGTAGCAGCCCTTGTGGATGCCAAGGTTGACGTTGTAGTTCTTGACTCTGCCCATGGTCATTCAGAGAACGTACTTAAGTGCCTTCGCATGATAAAAGAGAAATTCCCTGACCTTCAGGTTATCGCAGGAAACTGCGCTACAGCAGCTGCCACAAAGGATCTTATTGAGGCAGGGGCTGATGCTGTTAAGGTTGGTATCGGACCCGGATCCATCTGTACAACCCGTGTTGTTGCAGGTATCGGTGTTCCTCAGGTCACAGCAGTTATGGACTGCTATGAAATGGCTAAGAAGTATGGTGTTCCGATCATTGCTGACGGTGGTATCAAGTACTCAGGAGATATCACAAAGGCAATCGCAGCTGGAGCCAACATCGTTATGATGGGTTCCATGTTTGCAGGATGTGATGAAGCTCCCGGTGAGTTCGAACTCTACCAGGGCAGAAAATATAAAGTTTACCGTGGAATGGGATCTATCTCCGCTATGGAGAACGGTTCTAAGGACCGTTACTTCCAGGAGGATGCCAAGAAGCTTGTTCCGGAAGGTGTAGAAGGACGTGTTGCCTATAAGGGAACAGTAGAGGATACTGTATTCCAGCTTATGGGTGGTCTTCGTTCAGGAATGGGCTATTGCGGATGCGGATCAATAGAGGAGCTTAAAGAGAATGGCAGATTTATCAAGATGTCTTCAGCAGCCCTCCGTGAGTCTCATCCTCATGATATCCAGATCACAAAGGAAGCTCCTAACTATAGCGTTGATGACCACTGAGCTTCTTTGTAGATTCCTCTTGAGGGGGAAAATATAGTTGCCTGACACAATCAACAATGCTGAAAAAATGCAAATGACCATGGGCTCTGCATCAGAACAGAGTGGAGCCCTTGGTAATATTGCGCTTAAGAACAAGGAAGAGATGCAGTCCTGGCAGGACAGATTCTGCGAGATGGCCGGGGTGTATTCTCTTTGCCTTGATGCGCACGGAGTTCCCATTACTGAGTTCTCCGGTAATGCCCATGAGATAGAGATAATCAAGAAATATGTCACGCCCATAAGGATACACAATATCTATAAGCGTGTTTCAGAAAGTGATCTTGAGGATCAGGCTGTTGAGATTACAGAGATCCCCAATCTACGACTAGCTGCTATTGCTGTCTCAGACGGCACTCGGATTGCAGCAGTATGGATCGTCTGCGGAATCTTCACGGATGCCCAGTATGATTCGAGCTTTTTCCATTTCCCACCAATCGACAATTTCCAATATCTGATATCAGAGGATAAGTTCTATAAGACTCTGGATCTTCTAAGGGAGACTTTGAATGTTCTCATAAAGGTTGAGACATCAAGGTCTAAAGCCATTGCCATAAGCGAGGAATCTAAGCTCCAGGAACTGGAGATGACCAGCTCATTCCACAGGGCAGAGACCATGACGGAGATTGTGTCACTGCTGGACAGCAATGAGCCCATAGAGGAGATCATGGTTGAGGTGATCTCAAAGCTTTGTTCTTATCTGCAGATCAGTAATGCCTTTACCTGCAGACTCCACCACAACACACTGATGGACATTGTTGTTCAGTGGGCACTTCCGGGAGTGGGAAAGCTCTTTACAGAGACCACGGACCAGGAGATATGCTGGTTTATTGGCAATCAGAAGGCTGTGGTCATCTCCAGCGACACTCAGATGAATGCAGGAGAGAGGGAACAGATCGACAACCTTGGTATCAGGGCTCTTGTTTCCATGCCTGTCATAATCAATGGCTTTGCCATGTTCTATGCATGCTTTACTGAGAACAGGGAAGCCAGGATCTGGTCTATCGATGACATCAAATTCATAAATGATGCTATCAGGATCCTTCAGAGTATCATCACCAAGAGACTTCAGACCAACTCACTGGCAAGCTCTTTTGCTTCCCTTGAGGCGGTTCTTGATAACGTGGGAAGCTCAATCTATGTAAGAGATAATGGTACAGGAGTGCTTCTTTTTGCTAACAGGAGTTTTAAAAAGAACTTTTCCAAGGAACTTACTGAGAACAAACTGGTAGATCTTTTTGAGAACAATATCCCCTCAAGGAGCTACAGCGGTAATTTTGAGGTTCATCACAAGGACAGAGAAAAGTGGTACGACGTTTACTACACCAGGATCAAGTGGGTGGACGGACGTCCTGTTTCCCTTTGTGCTATTTATGATATTACTGAAAAGAAACTGTACCAGAAGAGAATTGAGCAGCAGGCTTATACTGATTTCCTGACAGGTCTTTTCAACAGAATGTGCTGCGAAAAGGATCTGGCAAGGTACGTGGACGAGTCTACACAAAATGGTGGACACGGCGCTTTGATGTACCTGGATCTGGATGACTTCAAGCACATCAACGACAGCCTTGGCCATCAGTACGGCGACGTGCTATTGCAGGATATTTCAAGGGCTATTTCAAGGATAGAAGGTATCCAGGGCTCCTGCTATCGTATGGGCGGCGATGAGTTTGTCATCATTGTTCCTCCGGAGAGCTATTACAGAATGGACAAGATCATGGAGGAGATAAAGGACGCCTTTGCAACGCCCTGGTACCTTAAGGACAGCGATTACTACTGCACCATGAGTATGGGTGTTGTACGATTCCCTGATCATGGAGACAGTGTCTCAGAGCTTATCAGAAAGTCTGACGTTGCCATGTACGAAGCAAAGAAATCCGGCAAAAACAGGATTGCTGAGTACTCAGACAATATTGATTCCTCCTCCATCCACAGACTGGATCTGGAGAAGAATATGTATGATGCCATCGGCAAACAGTGCGATGAGTTTGAGGTATTCTTCCAGCCTATCGTCAGTGACTTCCATGGCGGAAAGGGCAAGAAGGTCAAGCACATCGGAGCAGAGGCTCTTGTTCGTTGGAACAGCAATTCACTGGGATTCCTTAATCCTGATGAGTTCGTTCCCCTTGCAGAATATCTTGGACTTATCAATCCTATCGGTAATCATGTGCTCCGGAAGGCCTGTGAGTGCTGCAGGGCATGGAACGAGGCGGGCAAGGGCGAGTTTGTCGTAGGTGTAAATCTGTCGGTGGTACAGATCATGCAGACAGACATTGTTGATATAATAAAGAGCTGCCTTGAAGAAAATCATATAAAGCCTTCAAACCTGGTACTTGAGCTTACAGAGCGACTTGCCATCAACGATCTGGCAAGGACGAAGCAGACTCTTTTGGATATAAAGGCACTTGGCGTAAGGCTTGCACTGGACGATTTTGGAACGGGCTACTCTGCTCTTAGCAGTATCCGTGCTCTTCCATTTGATATCATCAAGATAGACAAGGACTTTGTAAAAGACATTTCGGAGGACGAGTATTCACAGGCCTTCGTAAGGTCCATCGTGGACATGGGTAAAGCCATCGGCGCAGAAGTCTGCGTAGAGGGTATTGAGACCAAGGAACAGCTGGATGCCCTTAAGGGAATGGGCGTAAAGTACATTCAGGGCTACTACTATGACAAGCCGGTAAGGCGTACTGTCTTCGAGGAAAAATATGTCTATAAGTAAAAGGCCCGATGTGATATACTGAAATATAAACATTAAAAATAGAAAGTTGGTTTTATTAAGAAATGGCTGAAGAAATTACAAATGTAAATGCAAATCCTGAGGGAGAAGGTGCTACCTCAAGACACTTTATTGAGAGGGAAATTGATAAGGACCTCAAGGAGGGAGTATACGATCACGTTTGCACACGTTTCCCACCTGAGCCCAACGGATTTTTGCACATAGGTCACGCCAAGAGCATACTTCTTAACTATGGTATGGCCAAGGAGTACAACGGCAAGTTCAACATGAGATTCGATGATACCAATCCTACCAAGGAAAAGTCTGAGTTCATGGACGCCATCATCGAGGATGTTAAGTGGCTTGGCGCTGATTATGAGGACAGACTCTTTTACGCATCTGACTATTTCGACCAGATGTATGAGGATGCAGTAAAGCTCATCAAGAAGGGCAAAGCTTATGTTTCTGAGCTGACAGCTGATGAAATCAGAGAGTATAGAGGAACACTCACAGAGCCCGGTAAGAACGACCCTAACAGAGACAGAAGCGTTGAGGAAAACCTTCGTCTCTTTGAAGAAATGAAGTCCGGTAAGGTTGAGGACGGGAAAATGACTCTCCGTGCCAAGATCGATATGGCATCTCCTAACATCAACATGAGAGATCCTATCATTTACCGTGTTGCACACATGAGCCATGCAAGATGTGGCGACAAGTGGTGCATCTATCCTATGTACGACTTTGCTCATCCTATCGAGGATGCCATCGAGGGTATCACACATTCCCTTTGCACCCTTGAGTTCGAGGATCACAGACCTCTTTACGACTGGGTTAAGACAGAGTGCGAGTACCAGAACCCACCACGTCAGATCGAGTTTGCAAAGATGTATCTCAACAACGTGGTAACAGGTAAAAGATATATCAAGCGTCTTGTAGAGGATGGAATAGTTGACGGGTGGGATGATCCAAGACTTGTAACCATCGCGTCTCTTCGCAGAAGAGGATTTACACCTGAGTCTATCAAGATGTTTGTAGATATGTGCGGAATCAGTAAGGCACAGGCAACTGCAGAGTATGCAATGCTCGAGTACTGTATCAGAGAGGATCTTAAGCTGAAGGCAAAGAGAATGCTTGCCATCCTTGATCCTG
>CAMVRW010000110.1 GCA_947169985.1 uncultured Butyrivibrio sp.
CCCGTCTTGCCTGCAACAGCATCAAGAACCGTCACGACATCAATTATTGCATCTATGACGAGATGCTTCGTGACAATCTTCGCAGACAGCAGTATGTCATTGATCATATTGATGAAGCCATTGAGAAGGAGTACATAAAGGTCTATTACCAGCCGGTGGTGCGGGTAAAGACCGGAGAGATATGTGGCTATGAAGCGCTGGTAAGGTGGATCGACCCCAATTACGGAATGCTCTCGCCGGGAGATTTCATCGATACTCTGGAGCAGTATCACCTGATTCACCTGGTGGACACCTATGTTGTCAGGAAGGTCTGTCAGGACTATGCACGGATGTCAGAGGAGGGAAAAGAAATTGTTCCCGTCTCCTTAAACATCTCCAGACTGGACTTCGAACTGTGCGATATCTTTGGCATTGTAGAGGCTACCAGAGAAAAATACGGTGTACCTAAAAACATGCTGGATCTTGAGATTACTGAGAGCGCACTTAATTCAAATGCAGGATTTATCAAGTCCGAATGTTCAAGAATGAGAGATCTTGGATATCACATCTGGATCGATGATTTCGGCTCGGGCTATTCATCCCTGAACACGATTGCTGAGTACAGCTTCGATGTACTTAAGCTGGATATGGTATTCCTAAGGAGTCTTGATAATAATCCAAAGACCGGAAAGATTATGACTTACATTGTTGAAGGTGCAAAAGCCATGGGAGTATCCCCGCTTTGCGAAGGCTGTGAAACTGAGCAGCATTTCCAGTTCCTTAAGGATATTGGATGCGAAAGAGCTCAGGGCTACTATTTTGGAAAGCCAATGCCAATGGAGGAATCCAGAAGCATGACTTTAGCAAAAGGTTTTAAGTGGGAAAAAGTATAAACAAGGTATTAAAATTGCTTAAATTATTCTGAAATGTATCACGAAGTACACGTAAAATAGCAAATATGATGTTTTTTATGATTGTGCAAAAATTATAATAATAATGAAGACACCAGGAGGTAAAAAGACATGGAAGAACGCAGAACCATTAACAGAGTAGAGTTTTTAGCAAACAGTGTGATCGTTGATAAGCAGACACTGGCAAGGTATTTTGGGCAGGTGAAAAACATAAGCCCTTTGGGTATAGCGATCACCGTGGATAAGCGGATTCCTAATCTTGTGGGCAGAGATGTGATCATCGTTGCAGAAACAATGATCATGTACGCAGAAGCAGTACGTGAGGACAAGGAAATGGGAGAAAAGAAATCTGTTGCGTTTAAGGCAAGGAAATTTACTCCTGATGTTTTGCAGTATCTTTTCGAGCAGATAGGCGCAGATCTTGAGGATGATGGCGAGAGTGAGGAGCAGTAAGAAAATAGTTTGGTGATGTCAGTAAGTGAGGTGTTGATATGATGAAGAAACATGTTAAAAACAGAAAATTGGTTTCAGCAATGGTTATTGGAATATCTTCAATGATGATGCTGCAGACACCTTTTACAGCCTACGCATTTGAAGATGAACCGCCACAGGAGCCTGATACCAATCCACCAACAGAACAGCAAAATGAGGAAGCTCCACCAGCACCGGCTGCTGATTACACACCTTCAGAAGAAGTTGTGGCAGCTGATACGGCGGTATAGACAGCAGTAGCTGAGATCGCTCAGCAGGAGAATACTGAAACTGCCGGAGCTGATGTGGCTGTTGAGGCAGCAGCTGATCAGATCATAAACGGAACTAAGGATGAAAACGGTGCTACAGTACTTCAGGCAGCAGATAAACTTAAAGAAACAAGTGATGTACAGACAGAGGGTGACAAAGCTATTGACGCTCTTATTGATGCTGCAAAGGATGTGAAAGATGGCGGTGTGGATGAAGCAGGAAATCATACTGCATCAGCTCTTGAGTTGCTTCAAGAGGCTCAGGTTGAAATTCAGGGAGATGCTACCAATGACGTAGTGGACGGTGTCAAGGAACAGCTTGAATTTGCAAAGACTAAGGAGAAGGAAGCTGAAGCACTGGAACAGACAATAGTAGGTTATGACTATACGGACAGCCATGGTGAAGAGCAAATGGTTGAAGGTACTGCAACCACAACCTTTGAAGATGCAGCTACTGCTATGAGTGCATCAGCAGATATTCAAAGTAGTGCTAAAGAGCATCAGGAAGCATCTGATAATCTGGATGCTTTGCTGGCAACCATCAATAATGCCAGTGAAGAAACTGATGGGGATATCGATACAAAGAATGAATTAATAGAGCAGTATAATACCGCAGTTGCAACCTATAATGCTAATCTTGAACTGGATCAGAGCACTATTATTGCAGCGAAGGAAGCTGCGTATACTCAGGCAAAGCAGAAATATGACGCTGCAGTTGCACAACTGGAGCAGGCTTTGGCAGATTTGAAGACCGCTGAAAATGAGTTCTATGCCAGCACCAAGGCGGCTAAAGTTGCAGCAGAGCAGGCTCAGGATAAGGTTGAGAAGGCTCAGACTAAGGTTGATAACCTTTCGAAAGCCCTTGATAATGCAGAAGCTAAACTTGAAGCAGAGCAGAATGCGGCTGAAAATCTTGCAGATGGTACTAAAAATCTTCTTAACAACAAAAATGAGTTTAAAACTAATGGCTCGTTTGAGGAGAGGAGAAAACTGGCAGTACAAACATATCTTAACTACTACCTGCCTGTAGTAAAGGGGCAGGAAGTGGTGATAGATGATGATGAGAACAAAGTGGAATGTGATACCTCTGATGGAGCTACCAAACACTTGGATAATCAGGAGTTCAACTATATCAAAGTTACTTATTCCGTAAAGGATGAAAGCGGTGTAGTTCAAAGAGTTACCAGTTATCTGAACTGGGATGCCATTGAAAAGAGAACAACTGCTGAAGACGTCTATGGAAGTAACACAAGTAATGGAATGAGTGGAAACATCAATTCAGGTGCATCTACAGGATTGCTTGTATTCGAGAAGACTGAAGACGAGGTAAAGGCAGGGGAATTCATTCAAACTCTCTACAGGTACCAGGATCCTGTTGATAAATCCTGGCACTTCATTACTCAGGAAGAATTCGATGCTCTTCCTGATGCTGTAGGCAGAAAAGACACTCATAACAAGATTTTCAATGGACAGGCTATAGATGTAAGAGCATATTCAGATATTACGCTGTCTAACGGTCAGACACTCAAAGGCTGGTACTCGAAAGATGGTGTAAATGGTGTCAAGAACTACTACGGTGTCAATAATCGTCTTAGCAATGGCGACAGGCTTCTTGATGTATACAAATACACTGCTGAAGATGGTACTACAAAGTTCATCACAGCAGAAGACTATGCTAAGATAACTGATGCAGAAGCCCAAGCAGGATATACCAAGGTGCAGCAGAACCAGAACAATCTGGCCCATAAGGCTGAGAACTGCTATGTTATAGCTACAGATAGTAATGCAGATAAACACCTTGCGAAGAGTCAAAAGGAAGGTGTGGCAGATTCAGTAACATACACATGGCTCACCCAGGTTAACGGAGTGAGCGAAGAAAAACTGCAGGCACTGGTATCAGGCAGTAAAGCACTTAATGCAGTAATGAAGGCTAATGCTAACGGTGGCAACCATGGAGCTGACTTTAGTCTATACAGATCCGCTATTACTAATGCGCAGACTCAGATGACTGAAGCTAAGAGTACTGCAGACAACCTCATAGCTGCAATCGATACCCTGGAGCAGAAGGCAGCGGACACTGAAACTGAAGCTAAGCACAAAGTCATCTACGCAAAGGATGTAGTTAAGTTTAACACCGAGGATGAAAATAGCATCGTTAAGCACTTCAATATCACCCTTGAGGATGGTGATCCAACAGAAGCTGAGATCAATGGCTACACTGTAAATGAGCTGATCACATTCCTTAATGGACGTCTTGATGGTGAGCAGGCTAAGATCAATACGGCTAAGACGACCATCAACAGCTTCACGAATCGAACCGTTTTGGCAGCAGTAATGAAGAAGATCACGCAGCCAACAGATGGTTCAGGAACCGGAGGAGGAACAACAGGTACCGGTGGCACCGGCGGAGGCTCAGGAACAACAGAAACCGGTGGAGGATCTGGTGGTGGAACAACCGGAGGCTCAAGCGGCACAGGAACAACAACTGGTGGAACTGAGACCGGTGGAAGCGGAACAACAGGTGCTGGCGGAAGCGGAACCGGAGGAACTGGTGGAACAACCGGAGGCACAGGTGGCACTGGTGGTGGAGCAACCGGAGGTTCTGGTGCAGCATCTGGAACAACTGAGACTGGCGGAACAACTGGTGGAGGTGGAACAACTACAACTGGTGGTGGAACAACTGGTACCGGTGGAGCAACCGGAGGCTCAAGCGGCACAGGAACAACAACTGGTGGAACTGAGACCGGTGGAAGCGGAACAGGCGGAGCCGGAGGAACTGGTGGTGGAACAACTGGCGGCGCTGGAACAACTACAACTGGCGGTGGAACAACTGGTGGAACAGGTACTACAGCAGGAACAACTGAGACAGGCGGCGGAGCAACCGGTGGCGCAGGAGTTGGCGGAGCTTCAACAGTAAGTGAGACTGCAGCAGCTATTACTACTGGAACCGCTCAGGCTACCAATCCTGCAACAGTTGCAATCGCTGAGGAAGCACCTGCACTTACTGCAACAGCAGGCGGAGCAGCCCAGGCAGCAGTAGATGCTATACAGGCAGCTGGCCATGCAGGCGGCGGAGCAGCGCAGGCAGCTGGCGGAGCAGCCCCGGCAGCAGGCGGAGCAGCTCAGGCTGACGGCGCAGCACAGATAGCTGATGCTGGAAATGCTGGAGCAGGCGGAGCTGGACAGGTAACCGGAAACGCCGGCGGCGGAACGGCCCAGGCAGGTGGTGGAGCAGATCAGGTAGCTGATGCAGGAAATGCCGGAGGCCCCGTAATGGCTGATATCCCTGAGGGAGGCGTAGCCCTTGCAGATTCTGTAGGCGACAATGATGGTGCAGAGACCATCACAGCAACTATCACAGATGATGATACTGCTACAGCTGCAGCAGCAGAGGTACCGGTTAAGCCTGAGAGAATGAACTGGTGGTGGGTACTTATCATCGCAGTTCTTGGCGAGAGAGGCCGTGAACTCTATGTTAAGTATAAAAAGGAGAATGCTCCAAAGAATTGATTTCTCCACTACTTTAAAGCGGTAAAATATTCATTGACTATATGCCGTAAAACACGCTATTATATACAAGTGTCATGTAAATGGCACTTGTATTTTTTTGTATTCTTTTGGGAATTGTAATGGAGGGAGAAAAATGAGCACAATACCTTACAAAATTTATCTTGAAGAATCCGAGATGCCAAAGCAGTGGTACAACGTCAGGGGAGACATGAAAAAGAAACCTGCTCCGATCTTAAATCCCGGAACTCTTCAGCCTGTTACTATAGATGAATTGTCCGGTATCTTCTGCAGAGAGCTCGCTGAGCAGGAGCTGGATGATACCTCAAGATTTATTGATATTCCTGAGGAGATCAGGAACTTCTACAGAATGTATCGCCCATCACCACTTGTAAGGGCATACTGCCTGGAGGAGAAGCTTCAGACTCCTGCACATATCTACTACAAATTTGAAGGTAACAATACATCAGGAAGCCACAAGCTTAACTCCGCTATCGCTCAGGCTTACTACGCTAAGAAGCAAGGCCTTAAGGGTGTAACAACAGAGACAGGAGCCGGTCAGTGGGGAACAGCTCTTTCAATGGCATGTTCTTACTTTGATCTTGATTGCCAGGTATATATGGTTAAGGTTTCATATGAGCAGAAGCCTTTCAGACGCGAGGTTATGCGTACCTACGGAGCTAAGGTAACACCTTCTCCTTCAATGGAAACGGAGATTGGACGTAAGATCAACGCTGAGTTCCCCGGAACAACAGGGAGTCTTGGCTGCGCTATTTCAGAGGCTGTTGAGGCAGCTACAACCCAGGAAGGCTATCGCTATGTTCTTGGTTCAGTTCTTTCTCAGGTACTTCTTCATCAGTCAGTTATCGGTCTTGAGACAAAGACTGCTCTTGATAAGTATGGCATCAAGGCTGATATGATCATTGGCTGCGCAGGCGGCGGATCAAACCTCGGCGGACTTATTTCTCCATTTGCAGGAGAGATCCTCAGAGGCGAGAACAATTACGAAATCATTGCTGTTGAGCCAGCATCCTGCCCAAGTCTTACAAGAGGTAAGTATGCATACGACTTCTGCGATACAGGAAAGGTATGTCCTCTTGCTAAGATGTACACCCTTGGAAGTGGATTCATTCCTTCAGCTAACCATGCCGGCGGACTTCGCTATCACGGCATGAGCTCTGTTGTTTCAGAACTCTATGATCAGGGAATTCTTAAGGCTAGGAGTGTTGAACAAACTTCAGTATTTGAGGCTGCTGAAATGTTTGCAAGAGTTGAGGGTATCCTTCCTGCTCCTGAATCAAGCCATGCTATCCGCGTAGCCATTGACGAGGCACTTAAGTGCAAGGAGACAGGCGAGGAGAAAAACATCGTATTTGGCCTTACAGGAACAGGATACTTCGACATGGTCGCTTATCAGAAGTATAATGATAGAGAAATGAGTGACTATATTCCTTCAGACGAAGAGCTTCAGAAATCCTTCGATAAGCTCCCTAAGGTAGATCTTTAATTCTAGGGAAAAGACCTTTCGTCTGACGGAAAGGTTGGAGGAGAAATGAAGTTAAGTGAACTTCTTAAATACAACGACATAGTGATCCAATGTCATGACAATCCAGATGCAGACGCACTTGCATCTGGATTTGCTATGCATTATTATCTGACAAAAATGGGGAAGGAGCCTTTGTTTATTTACCGTGGCCGCAACAAGATCCAGAAGAGCAATCTTGTGATCATGTGTAAAAAACTGGGAATCCCCGTGAATTATGAACCTGATTTTGAAAGGGAACCTGAGCTTTTGCTGACAGTGGACTGCCAGTATGGTCAGAGGAATGTGACCGCAACAAAGGCCAGGAATATAGCGACTATCGATCATCACCAGATAAGCGGCGAGGTTCCAAAGCTTTCGGAGATCCGAAGCTCAGTTGGCAGCTGTTCTACAGTTATCTGGGATATGTTGCAGGATGAAGGTATAGATATCAAGAGTGAGAAGAAACTTTCAACAGCTCTTTACTATGGACTGTACACTGATACCGGAAAGCTCTCTGAGGTCTCACACCCTCTCGACAGAGATATGCTGGATACGCTTCTTTACAACAAGGCACTTATTACCAAGATGAGCAATTCCAACATCTCGTTAAAAGAGCTGTCTATTACCGGAGAGGCTATCCTGAACAACGAGTACCATAAGAAAAACAGATATCTTATTATTCAGGCCCAGCCCTGCGATCCCAATATTCTGGGTGTTATGAGTGATTTTTCCCTTGAGACTGATGGGGTTGACGTGTGTCTTGCGTACTATGTAAGTCCTGAGGAGATCAAGTTTTCTGTGCGAAGCTGCGATAAGGAAGTCCATGCCAATGAACTTGCAGCATTTCTTGCAGAAGGCATTGGAGGCGGTGGCGGTCATATCTATAAGGCCGGCGGAAGCATTAGACCTGAGAAGCTTGAGGTTGCAGATGGAGCTATTGAAAGCGAGGCTACCAGAATCTTTCATGAGCGTATGCAGGCTTATTTTGACAAGTAC
>CAMVRW010000111.1 GCA_947169985.1 uncultured Butyrivibrio sp.
TTATTGCATCAAATACCACTGAGGCAGGTATTGCATATGATCCTTCATGCAATTTTGAAGATGTTCCTGCAAACAGCTTCCCGGGCAAGCTTACTCAGGTTTTATATAAGAGATACAAAGCCGGCAAGAAGGGACTGGTTGTTCTTTCCTGCGAGCTTATAGATAATAACGGAAAAGAGCTGTTAAAGTGCGTTAATCAGTATATTGACCAGTGGAAACTTGAAGATGGCTTCAAAAAGTGGGTCAACGAAGATAATATTTTCTGCTCAACTCTTGTAGACAGGATTGTTCCAGGCAGAATCCGTGATCCTAAGGAAGTTGAGCAGCTTGAAGCAGCAAACGGCTATCATGATGAGCTCATCGATGTTGGTGAGATCTTTGGTGTATGGATCATTGAAGGACCGGAGGGTCTTGAGGACAGACTTCCATTCAAGAAGGCTGGTGTTAATGTTCACGTTGTTCCTGACGTTATGCCTTACAAGCACCGCAAGGTTCGTATCCTTAACGGAGCTCACACAGGATTCGTTCTTGGTGCTTACCTCTCCGGCCAGGATATCGTTCGTGACTGCATGAATAACGCTGCAATTTCAGGCTTTATGAACAAGATGCTCAACGAGGAAGTAATTCCTACATTGGTTGACCACCTTGACGAGAATGATCTTAACCAGTTCGCTGCAGCTGTAAAGGATCGTTTCAACAATCCTTTCGTAAACCACGAGCTTATGTCCATCTCACTTAACTCAACAAGCAAATGGAAGGCAAGAAACATGCCTTCATTCCTTCAGTACATTGACAAGAATGGTAAGCTTCCTGTTTGCCTTACAATGTCTCTTGCAGCTTACATCGCCTTCTACTCAAACGATGTTCAGGAGCTTAACGACAAGGGTCTTGTTTGCAAAAGACCTGCTGGCAACACTTACACTGTAAGCGATGACAGATGGGCTTTAGAGTTCTTCTACGATCACAGAAATGATTCTGAGGAAGACCTTGTAAAGGCTGTTCTTGGAAATGAAAAGATGTGGGATCAGGACCTTAACAAGATCGCAGGTCTCACAGATGAAGTAATAAAGGATCTTAAGATGATCCGCACAGAAGGTGCAGAGAAAGCGTACGCCAGCTGTCTTTAATCCGGCCTAAAACCATCCATTCGCAAATGCTTGTTTGCTCCTGCGGTGTGATTTTCTAAAATTCAAAAAGCTACAAATGCCTCATTTCGACGTTGCTCAAAACAATCGGCATTTGTAGCTTTTTTCATTTTGAAAATCATCATCCTCGTGCGAGAACTGCGCATTTCCAAATAGATGGTTTTAGACCTCATTCAAGAATTACAGCTGGTAAAAACCTATCTTCTTGTAGACTTTTCTGAGGGTCTTGTTTGCGATGTAGGATGCTCTCTCGGCCCCCTCTTTGTAAACGTTCTCAAGGTAAGCCTTGTCGGCGATGAGGCGCTTTGCTTCCTCACGGATAGGATTAAGGGTCTCCAGGACTGCCTCTCCTACTGCTGGTTTAAATGCGCCGTAGCCCCGTCCCTCAAATTCCTTCTCAATCTCTTCAAAGGTTTTTCCTGTGATTGTTGAGTAGATGTTCATAAGGTTTGCTACGCCTGGCTTGTTCTCCTTATCGTAGCGTACGCAGTTCTCTGTATCTGAGTCTGTTACTGCTCTCTTGAACTTCTTCATAACTACATCAGGCTCATCCATAAGGAATACGCAGCCGTTAGGCTCTGACTTACTCATCTTGGAACCTGGTGTTGTAAGGCCGTAAATACGAGCTCCTGTCTTTGCAATGTATGGTTCAGGAATTCTGAATACATCTCCGTAAATGTTATTGAAACGCTCAGCAATGTTCCTTGTAAGCTCTACGTGCTGCTTCTGGTCCTCTCCTACAGGTACGTAGTGTGGCTGATAAAGAAGAATATCAGCAGCCATAAGAGAAGGATATGTGAACAGACCAGCATTGATATTGTCCTTGTGCTTTTCTGACTTATCCTTAAACTGTGTCATACGGCTGAGCTCACCGAACATTGTGTAGCAGTCAAGAACCCATCCAAGCTGTGCATGAGCAGGAACATGTGACTGAAGGAAAAGAGTGTTCTTCTCCGGATCCAGTCCACAGGCGATATAAAGAGCAAGCATCTCCAGTGAACGTCTCCTAAGTTCCTTAGGCTCCTGTCTTACTGTGATGGTGTGCATATCTGCCATGAAATAGTAGCACTCATAATCATTAACCCTGTCTGCCCAGTTCTTGATGGCTCCAAGGTAATTTCCTAAATGTAAATCTCCGCTGGGCTGAATGCCAGAGAGCATGACTTTCTTCTCGTTTTTTACTTCTTCCATTATAGATTTCCTCCGTTAATACACTAAAGAATACTATATCAGTAAAAGGCGATTTTCTCAAGGATTTATGATAGAATTAACTTTGCAAATTTAAGTAATACGAGGAATATATTCATGGCTTTTGATGGAATTACAATCGCAAATTTAACTAAGGATTTTAAAGATATCGTTACAGGCGGAAGGATCTATAAGATTGCCCAGACAGAGAGCGACGAGCTGTTCATTACAGTTAAGCTCTCCTACGAGGCTGCTGAGCAGTCTGGCATTAAGCAGACAAGACTGGTTCTTTCTGCAGATGCTTCTCTCCCCTTAGTGTATCTCACCGATGAGAGCAAGGCTTCTCCAATGACCGCGCCAAACTTCTGTATGCTCCTTAGAAAGCATATCCAAAATGGACGCATCATATCCGTAACTCAGCCAGGAGGTCTTGAAAGGATCATCCGCTTTGAGATTGAGCATCTGGATGAAATGGGTGATCTTTGCCATAAAATCCTGCTTATTGAGCTCATGGGTAAATACAGCAATATTATCTTCACCAATGAAGATGATGTAATAATTGACAGTATCAAACATATTCCGGCTTCTGTAAGCTCAGTCAGGGAGGTCCTCCCAGGAAGGACTTATTTTGTCCCCAGTCAGGAAAAGGCAAATCCCCTGACAACCACAGCTGATGAGTTTTCTTCATTAGTTCTCAGCAAGGGAATGCCTGTTTTTAAAGCCATATATTCAAGCTACACAGGTCTTTCACCTATCGTAGCTCAGGAAATATGCTACAGAGCAAAGGTTGATGCTGATAAGTCAGCAATAGCCCTTGAGACAGGCGAGTCAATTGCTGTTTACAGAGCCTTTGATGAAGTTATGGAGTGTGTAAGAAACGGAGTGTTCACTCCTGCTATCTACTATGACGGAGAATCTCCAAAGGAATACTGTTCTATTCCGCTTACAATCTATGGCTATAACGAAGATGAAGTCAGCGACTCTTTTGTCACATCAGAGAGCATCTCATCTCTTATTTCTACTTACTACTCTGAAAAGAACGTAGTGACCCGTATCAGGCAGAAATCTGTAGACCTTCGAAAGATCGTCCAGACTGCCCTGGAACGTAATGTGAGGAAGTACGACCTTCAGACTAAGCAGATGCAGGATTCTGAGAAAAAAGACAAGTACAGGACCTGGGGTGAACTCCTTAATACATACGGCTACAGCGCCAAGGAAGGGGATAAATCCATCACAGTCAACGACTACAACACCGGCGAAGATGTTACTATCCCCCTTGATCCTACTCTCACCCCAAACCAGAACGCAAAAAAATACTTTGATAAGTACACCAAACTTAAGCGCACCCAGGAGGCTTTGGAGGAACAGATGAAAGAGGTGTCTGAAGCCATTGAACAGCTGGAATCCATCTCTACTGCCCTGGACATTGCCAAAAAGGAAGCTGATCTTGCCCAGATAAGGCAGGAGCTCTGTGAGAGTGGTTATATCAAATCCCACCCCACTTCAAAAAACGGCAGAAAAGAAAAGATAACCAGTAAGCCCTTCCACTATGTCAGCAGCGATGGTTTTGATATCTACGTTGGTAAGAACAATATTCAGAACGATGAGCTGACCTTTAAGACTGCAAATGGCGGAGACTGGTGGTTCCATGCCAAGAAAATCCCTGGTTCTCACGTAGTTCTTTTAACCGGGGGAAAGGAAGTTCCAGATAGAGCCTTTGAGGAGGCAGCTGCCCTGGCTGGATTCTATTCAAAAGGTAAGAATCAGGAAAAAGTTGAAATTGATTATTTAAAGCGCAAGGACGTAAAAAAGCCCGGCGGAGCAAAGCCCGGATTCGTTGTGTACTACACCAACTACTCCATGGCCATCTCACCGGACATTTCAACCCTAAAGCTTATAAGTGACTGATCTTAGATCACATACTGATTATTCCAAGAACATTCATAACTGCGCTGACAAGAATTATCAATACAAAGAGTGGACACAGGAATTTGATCATTACAGAAAAGACATGCTTCCTCTGGAAAGGATGTCCATCCTGTTCCACTTCTTCTGTCAGCTTATCTACGCCCATGTACCTGGTTATAAGGAAACAGGTTGCCAGAGCTGCAATGGGCATCATTATTGAATTCGTAATAAAATCAAAGAAATCCAAAAACTGCATTCCAATAATAGTAACAGAAGCCAGAGGACCATTTCCAAGGGATGAAAGGCTGCCAAGGATGATCATAATGGCTGCCATTATAACAGTTCCCAGCCTTCTGTTCCAGCCAAATTCATCAGAGAAGGTTGAAACAGCACTTTCTGTCAGGGCTATTGCACTTGTCACCGCAGCAAATAAAACCAGGGCAAAGAAAAGGACGCCTATTATTCTCCCAAATCCCATGCTAGCAAAGATCTTAGGCATAGTGATGAACATCAGCGAAGGTCCTGCCTTAAGCATGCTCTGATCACCGTTTGAAAAAGCAAATACTGCTGGGATGATCATAAGGCTTGCAAGGATCGCTATTGCTGTATCAAAGAACTCAACCTGCCTTGTGGACTGGTCAATGCTTACTTCTTTCTTCACATAAGAGCCAAAGGTTATAAGGATTCCCATGGCGATTGAAAGTGAATAAAACATCTGGCCCATGGCAGTTACAACTGTCATTATTGAGAAATTCTGTACATTGGGCACAAAGAGATACTTAACACCTGCCAGTGCTCCGGGCCTTGTTACTGAATATATACAGATGATAATGGCCAGAACTACCAGGATTGGCATAACGAATTTGGATACTCTCTCAATTCCGTTCTCAACCCCCATAAGGATTACTCCCAGAACCAGTATCGCAAAGATTATGAACCAGAATTCTGACTTTTCTCCATTAGTAATGAAGTCTACAAAGAAATTGTCACCGGCAATTACTGCAGCATCGCTTCTAATGTACTCAAAAAGATACTTGCATACCCATCCACCAATAACTGAATAATAAGGAACGATAAGAATAGGGATTATAGCGTTGATCCAGCCACCTATCTTCATTCTCTTATTGCCACTCAAGGCATTAAAAGCGCCCACAGGACTCTTTCCTGTAGAACGTCCAATGGCAGTCTCAGCCACTATCATGGTGTATCCAAAGGTCAGGGTCAGGATGATATAGACAAAAAGAAAGATTCCTCCACCATATTTAGCACAAAGGTAGGGAAATCTCCAAATATTCCCAAGTCCTACAGATGCTCCTGCAGCTGACAGGACAAATCCGATCTTTCCTGAGAAAGACCCACGGTTATCATTTTTCAAAACAAAATCCTCCCAAAACATTTTTAGCCAAAAGAAATTATACCACCCATGGGAAAAGGCCGCCACTAAAAGTGGCAGCCTCTTCTCTATATGTTTGTTTTTCTTAAGTTAAAGACTTAATTACTTGTCGTCCTCTTCCTTCTTCTTTCTGAGGGCGATCATTGCAAATGCTGTACCAGCTGCAACAATAATTGTGAGAATATGTGCAAATGTATTTGTGCTGTCCTCTGTACGTCCTCTTCTTGCTCCAAGAACCTGAGGTCTTCTTGCTCCAAGAACTGATCCAGCCTCTTCAGCTGCCTCAATACGAGGTCTCTGAATTCCAAGAACTGCTCCTACTGGAGGTGTTACAGGAGTTCCAGGATCTCCACCACCTGATGGAGGATTGTCTCCACCTGAAGGAGGTGTGTCATCATCATCATTGCCACCGCCGGAAGTATAAATTGTAAATGTTCCAGGTACATAGGTTACAATGAAGTTGCCCTGACGCTCAGTTTCCTTAGTAGTAATCTTGTATCCATTAGCCATTACAACATAGTTTCCAACTGCCTCGCCTGCTTCTCTTGCAATATCCTTCTTAACTGTGTTGTAAGCCTCAGTATAAAGGTCATTATTCTCAACACTTACAGTAGGAACGAATGCAGGATCTGCAGTTCCTAAAACCTTTGAAAGACCATTTGGTGCTGTAACAGTAGCAGGTGCAGGAGTAATCTTCAGATATCCTACCTTCTTATCCTTTTCAACACTGGAAGTAATGGTAAATTCATCATTTACAAGTACTTCTTTTGTCTTTCCATCAACAGTCTTAAGTCTGTATACTTTAATGTTAGCTGTATCGATATTAGCTACAACATAGTAAGTGCCTACATTTTTACCTTCTGCAGGTGTAACATCAATGCCGTAAATATGATATGTCTCACCCTCATAGTCAACTACGATCGGTGAATTAGGATCCTTATCAGCAGCATGTACAATAAGTGCATTGAGTCCGAGTGCATCAGCAACAGATGAAGCTACTCTTCTCAAAGATGTAGCTACGGCATTCAAAACGCCATCGTTAGCTGCTTCCTGAGCCTGCTCTTCAACGGCTGGCTGTCCATCACTTACTGGAACAGTCTGTGATGTTGTTTCAGAAGCTTTTGTAATCTCTCCCTTAAGCTTAACGTAGAAAGTATGATTTATACCATCATAAACTCTCTCTTCGTGATCACTGCCTTCCTCGGCAAGATCAAGCTTGATATCAAGTATCTTCTTGGTTCTTGTAAAGCTTCCTTTGATAGTTACGTCTTTTGCAGGCATATTGAACTTGCCATTGTCAACAGTAACATCATCGGGTGTCTTCCATCCATCAAAGGTATGCTTAGGAGCGGTAGCACCATCAGCCACAGTTACTTCCTGACCATAGAGGTAGCTACGAGAATACTTGTTGGTAGCAAGCTTTTCAACACTTGGATCTGCTCCCTCAGGAACTTCGCCATCATACTCATAAACTACATTGTATGAATTTCTTGTATAATAAAGCTTGATTACAAGACTTCCATTTGGAAGAATTGTAGCATCGCCCTTGATCTTCTTATCTCCACTTGTAGTAGTACGCTCAAAGAAGGCTGTCTGGGTTTTATCAAATGTAAATCCGGTTATTGTTGTCTCAACATAGTGCTTGTCTGTTCCATACAGAACCGCATCTCCTGTCTTACCGGTCTTTGCTTCTGTCTTTTCAAGGTGCCATTCACCCTCAGTATTGCCAGAGAGATTCTGAGTGTAATGCTCTACAGTATACTTTGTGCTTTCACTAAGTTTGTATGTACCAACAAGCTCAACATTGTTAGCAGGCATATTGAACTCAGTTACTGTACCTGTAGCATCAAGTCCACTCTTTACAGTCCATCCACAGAATTCGTAACCTGGAACCTCTGCTGCATCCTTGGTCTTTACAGGATCACCCATCTTGTACTTAGCTGAATCTATAGGAG
>CAMVRW010000112.1 GCA_947169985.1 uncultured Butyrivibrio sp.
TATCGTAGCCTACGTAGCCCTGGCTCATGGCGTTGCACACGCACATAGGAGCTGCTGTGTAGTCGATATACATTCTGTGAAGCTCGGTCATTGCCTTATGGATCATGCTGACCTGGGGACCGTTTGAGTGGGTGATGACCAGCTGATAGCCGGCTTCGATCAGGTCTGCCAGAGCCTTTGCAGTTACCTTTGTGGCATTCATCTGCTCGTTGGTGGTGATACCAAGAGCTTCATGGCCGAGAGAAACTACTGCTTTTACGTTTTCCATAATCTGTCCTCTTTCCTGTGGTTAGATACCTTATTTTACCCCATTTGCACGGACTTTGGAAGAAGATATGTGCAATTTGCCATTGCATTTAGGACTTTTGGTCACTGTATTTTGGCAAAAATGTTCTTGCTTTTTTATAAGATACTAGTTAGACTAATCACCTATGAAGAAAACGAATATTAAGGACCTGACGGTCGGCAATCCTATGTCACTGATACTGGGGTTTGCCCTTTCCCTGTTTTGGGGAATGCTTTTCCAACAACTCTACAACATAATAGATACCGCCATTGTAGCTAACTTTTTGGGAAAAGAGGCTTATGCGGGAGTAGGAGCAACCGGCGCTATTAACTTCCTTATAATGGGATTTTGCATGGGAGTATGCAACGGTTTTGCTATCCCTGTAGCACAGAGATTTGGCGCCAGAGACTTTAAGAGCATGCGTACATTCGTAACTCATGCCATTATGCTTTCTGCCATCTTTGCAGCTGTAATGACAGTAGTTGTCAGCTTAAACTGCAGACAGATCCTGGTTGCCATGAGAACTCCAGAGGATGCCCTTGAATATGCATACGGTTATATCATCGTGATCTTCTTTGGCATTCCGGTTACATATATGTACAACCTTCTTTCCGGAATCATAAGGGCTCTTGGGGACAGTAAGCACCCTGTACAGTTCCTGATCATTGCTTCTGTCATTAACATCGGACTGGATCTTTTGTTTATCGTGCCCCTCCACATGGGTATTGCCGGAGCGGCTCTTGCTACAGTATTATCACAGGCTATGTCAGGAATCATGTGCCTTGTGTTTATCATTAAGAAGATAGATCTTCTGAAGCTTTCGAAGGAAGACTGGAAAAGAGACAGATCTCACTTTGCCATTCTTCTCAACATGGGCGTACCCATGGGACTTCAGTACTCAGTAACTGCTATCGGAAGTGTTATCCTTCAGACTGCAATTAACAGCCTTGGAATAGATGCTGTTACTGCAGTGACCACAGCGTCTAAGGTGGGTATGTTCTTCTGTATTCCATTTGATGCCCTTGGTTCTACCATGGCAACCTACGGCGGACAGAACGTTGGAGCCAAGAAACTTGAGCACCTTCAGCAGGGTCTTGTGGCAGCTGTTAAGCTTGGCTGTGCATACGCTCTTGTGGGATTCATTGTGCTTTACTTCTTTGGAAGGACCTTTGCACTGATATTCCTTGATCCTTCAGATACAGCCTGCCTTGATAATGCTCATCTTTATCTCATAATAAACAGTGCCTTCTACATTCCTCTGGCCCTGGTGAACATTGTAAGATTCCTTATCCAGGGTATGGGCTTTTCGATGTTTGCAGTCCTGGCAGGAGTTATGGAGCTTGTGGGTAGGACCATCATTGCAGTGGTATTTATTCCCATATTTGGTTTCCCTGCAGCATGCTTTGCAAGCCCTGTGGCATGGATCCTGGCGGATGCGTTCCTTATCCCGGCCTACATATCAGTCAAGAACAAGTTAAAAAGAATATTTGACGGACAGGTAGAAGTCTATTAAGATGCCTGTTTCTGATATCAGATTCTAAAAAGTCCCTGTGGGGCTCTGAATCTGTGCAAATTACGCAAGCATATCTGAAAATGTTGTGTGATTTGCATAGACCCGGAGGCTCACAGGGACTTTTAAGTCTGAATTCATTCGTTTATATGGGATGTCATGTGTGGATCGAGATCAGGATTTACCTTTGTTATCCTGCGGTCGTAGGTTATAAGGCCGTTGACCTCTTCCTCCACGTCACTAAGCTGTGTATAAACAGCACCGGAAAGACCCTTTGCTATAAGGGGCTTAAGATCTCCGTTTATCAGGTTGTAATAGGCAACGCCCAGATCATCCAGGGTGGCATACTTCTTATAACCGTAGATCCTGTCGACGCTGCTGTGACCATCCAGGTGGCAGGCAAGTCCGCCGTACTCTGAAATGACAAAGGCTCTTCCGGCCTTGTCGATCTCTACGGATAGAGGCCTGAAGTAGTTGTGGACACTCCTGAAGCTACCGCTTCCTTCATCAAACCATCCGCTGGCCTGATCAATTGGTCTTGTGGCATCAATCTCTTTTGCCATGATGGTGGCACCTGCAGCATTGAACTGTCCCCAGCCCTCGTTGAAAAGAACCCAGGTTCCGATGCTTGGCACGTTGTAGAGATAACGGATCGTGTTCCTCATCTCTTTTAACCACTCGCTGCGGCCCTCAGAGGAGCCTCTTGAAAAGGTCTTGTAGTAAGCAGGACCGTCGGACATACGGCCAAAGACCTTAGGGAAGAGAGTGGGAAGGTAGGAAACAACAGGCTTTGCGTAGGATGAACCTCCGCTGACCATGTCCTGCCAAACAATCATACCCAGGCGGTCGCAGTGGTAGTACCATCTGGCAGCCTCTACCTTGATGTGTTTCCTTAGCATATTGTAATGGAGACGCTTCATCTCCTTGATATCAAAAATTAGTGCCTCGTCGGAAGGGGCGGTGTAAAGCCCGTCAGGCCAGTAGCCCTGGTCCAGAACTCCCATAAGGAAGTAGGGCTTGTGGTTTAAGCAGAACCTATTTATCCCCTTCTCATCTGGCTCCACAGAGAAGCTCCTCAAGGCAAAGTATGAGTTCACATGGTCAGAATCGGTGTATATCTGCAGAGGATAAAGGTAAGGATCCTCCGGGCTCCAAAGGTGCGGATCCTCCAGCTCAAAGGTGAAGTGATAGTAACTTGGATCCTTGGCGGAGTGGTCCTCCCCAACACTTGGATATGTGTCTGAGGAAAAAGAAAAGTCTCCTGTGAATGCAGTTTCGTAAGAATCCGCAGACTCCGGGGATTTCATCATCTCATGTCCCGGGAACTTTACTGTAACCTTGCTGGGAAGATTGGTTGAAACCTCGATGGAAAGAGTCTTTAAGTCACTCTCAGGACGGATCCTGATCTCCCGGATATAGGTATGGGGAACTTCCTCCATCCATACGGTCTGCCAGATTCCGCTCTGACAGGAATAGTACATTCCGCCTCGCCGCAGGGTCTGCTTTCCTCTGCTGTGGTAGGAGGAGTCGCTGGTGTCGGTCACTCTGACAGTAAGGACATTGTCTCTTAAAGCTCTTTTATCCTCAGATAGATTCAGATAATCGGTGATGTCTATGGTGAAGGGCAGGTATCCGCCGCTGTGGGAAGCAACGTAGCTGCCGTTTATGAACACATCTGCAAACTGGTCAACAGCGCCGAAGTGCAAAAGAAATCTCGATGTGGTTTCAGTTCTTGGAATATCGGGAAGAGCTCTTTTGTACCAAAGGATCTGGTCCGGTAAAAGACGTCTCTCAACTCCGGAGAGCATGGCTTCAGGGGAGAAGGGTACAAGGATCTGGCCGTCCATCTGGGCGGGAATCTCGTCAGCAAAGGCTGCGTTTAGGCTCTCATTCTTAAAATCAGAGGGCTTGTCGGTGATGCAGTAATCCCAGTAGCCGTTTAAATTGTAGTAGCTGTCCCTGACGAACTGGGGACGAGGGTATTCCTTTAATACGTTGTCTTTATCAAGCTTCTCACCCCAGGGGGTAAAGAGTCTGTTAAGGACATCGTCCTCATGTGGCTTATCGATAGCTTTGATGGCATCAATGAGATCCATAAGAATTTACCTTTCTTGTCCTGCGACAGCGATGAGATCCTGATAGAATGCGCAGGAGGTTGCATATCTGTAAACGCCGATCCACAGAAGTGGCACAAACATGGCGATACATCCGAGAATGTAAAGTGGAAGGAATGAAACGTTAAGGTAAAAGAGTCTGAATTTGTTGCCCTGCATGAGACGCCTGGAGGTGGCCAGTATCTCTTTTGCTGACCTGTCAGGGAAATCATGAAGGATAAAATATGACTGGGAATAAACCAGTGAAATGTAGACATTGATAATGATACCTAAGGCCAGGGCGAAGATCATGGCTGCCATAAGGTTTGATGAGGGCTTGTTGATGTAAAGGATCATGAAGATCTGAGCAGGAATGCTCACAAGGAAATCCACAAGCACAAATACTGACTGGATGACCACGGCCTTCTGGGGCTGCTGTCTGAAGCCGAAGAAGATGTCTGAAGTAGCCACGGGCTGTGAGTACAAAAGATTCATATAAAGATAAGCCTTGCCGGACATAAGAAGGCCCAGAAGGATATTCACTATAAGCGATATAAGGTTGTTGATGATTACGATGATGATGCTTCCGCTGGTGGAAACAGTTGTGATGCCGGACACCAAAAGCTGAATGGCGAAGATCAGTACGTTGGCGCCAATTAGTGTCCCATATTTGCCAAGGGACTGCTCCTTGGCGATTCCTTTAAGTTCTGCTGCTGATTTGTAATTACCCATTAAGTAAATGCTCCCCCACCTTATCCGGCGAGGTCAACATTTGCTCCTAAAAGGCCCTGCTTGTTAAGGGCTTTTCTCGCCTTTACATAAGGATTGTCTTCATTGCTGTAAGCTATCTTTGTGCTGGTCTCCCCACCAGCCACATAGGTGCGTCCGCATTCAGGGCATACTGCGGTCTTAAGAGATACAGATGCCTGAAGGACTTTACCGTTCTTTTGTGCTGCGTCTTTATATGCGTTACTCACATGTTCAGCCTCATGGCCACGAACTCTGGCTGCGGCTTCCTGTGGGGCTATATGCTGTGCTGATTTAAAAGAAACCATCTCGTCGGAACCGTCCTGATACTTGCGGTTCTTGCAGGTCTCACATTCTGCGGGAGAAACTCTTTTGCCCGGATTGGTCTTGGTGGATTCACCGGGATTAAGTATGGCCTTGGGGCCCTCTGCTTCAGATGCTGCTGCACTTGAAGTTGCTGCTCCGGACATTCCTGCGCTCATACCCATGGCATATGCGCTGTTATATGCACCGTATCCGCCACCTATTGCACCGATCATACCCATAGGCACCTCTTTCCTGTCGCCTGCTTGTGACTCTTATAAATCCGGCGACGAAAGATCAACATGCCCGGATGGAACATCAATTATCCAGTTCGATGCCCAGTTCCTTAAGCATGTCGTCAAAGCTGATGCCGTTCATCTGCTCTGACATAACATTGAGCTGTTGTCTGTACTCTGGCTTGGTAAAGACTGCATAAAGATCATATGCAAACACACCGTATCCAATTACCAGTCCCAAAGTACCGTAGATAATGGCTTTCTTAGCCTGGGGAAGGAGCTTCTCCATAGTTCCCTTGCTAAGAAGGGCCAGGACTATGGCGATTCCACCTACAATTGTTCCAATGTTTAAAAAGAAACAAAGAGGAATGGAAACAAGTCCGAGCACCAGGGCATTGCCTGCCATTACTGTATGCTTATCTCCCATCAATACTTTTCCTCACAAAACCTCATTCTTACTATAAATTTTACTATAATAATGCATTTTTATCAATGTTTGCGCGGGTTTGGGGAGCGGAGGCACAGTCTTGAAAACTGCCTCGAATGCTTGGTATAATAAGGAAGTGTGTTTTGTTCACGAATAATTTATCGAAATTTAAGAGGGATTTATGGACATTATCTTAAAGATCAAAGAGGAATTAAACGTAGAAAAATGGCAGGTGGAGGCAGCAGTCAAGCTTATTGACGAGGGTAATACCATCCCATTCATCTCCAGGTACAGAAAGGAAGTTACCGGCTCACTTAACGATGAGCAGCTTCGTAATCTGGACGAGAGGCTCAAATACCTTAGAGGCCTTGAGGAGAGAAGGGAACAGGTTCTTGCATCCATCGAGGAGCAGGGCAAGATGACTGATGAGCTCAGAGCAAAGATCGTTGCAGCTGAGACCATGGTTGCCATTGAGGACCTTTATCTTCCATACAGACCAAAGAGAAAGACCAGGGCCTCTGTGGCAAGAGAGAAGGGACTGGAGCCACTGGCAGATATTCTGAAGGCTCAGGAGACTACAAAAGCTCTTTTAGATGAGGCGGCAGCCTTTGTTGATGAGGAGAAGGGCGTTGAGAATGCAGCTGATGCGCTTCAGGGTGCCATGGATATCATTGCCGAAGAAGTGTCTGATAATGCCGATTTCCGTACATATATAAGAGAAGCGACAATGGAGCAGGGCAAGCTCACCAGTAAGGCAAAGGATGAGAAGGCCCAGTCCGTTTATGAGATGTACTATGACTATGAGGAGCCCCTTAACAAGGTGCTTGGACACAGAGTCCTGGCCCTTAACAGAGGAGAGGCTGAGAAGTTCCTTGTGGTTAAGATCGAGGCTCCCGAGGAGCAGATCCTTCAGTACCTCAATAAGAAGATGATCACAAAAGACAATCCTGTGACCACTCCCGTTATTGAGGAGATCAACCAGGATGCTTACGAAAGACTCATAGCTCCTGCCATCGAGCGTGATATCAGAAATGAACTTACAGAGAAGGCTGAAGATGGCGCCATCACTGTATTTGGTAAGAACTTAACTCAGCTTCTTATGGCACCTCCTATTGCAGGAAAGACTGTCCTTGGATGGGACCCTGCTTTCAGAACAGGCTGCAAGCTTGCTATCGTTGATGCTACAGGAAAGGTTCTTGATACAAAGGTCATCTATCCTACAGCGCCTCAGAACAAGGTTGAGGAGGCCAAGGCAGATCTTAAGAAGCTTATTGATAAGTATGATGTAGACCTTATCTCTGTTGGTAACGGTACAGCATCAAGAGAGTCTGAGCAGGTTATTGTTGAGCTTATCAAGGAGCTGGACAGACCACTTCAGTACGTTATTGTTAACGAGGCTGGTGCTTCAGTATATTCAGCTAGTAAGCTGGCTACAGAGGAGTTCCCTCAGTTTGACGTTGGACAGAGAAGTGCAGCTTCTATCGCAAGAAGACTACAGGATCCTCTGGCAGAGCTTGTTAAGATCGATCCTAAGTCCATTGGTGTTGGTCAGTATCAGCATGATATGAATCAGAAGAAGCTTGGTGAGACCCTTGAGGGCGTAGTTGAAGACTGCGTTAACAAGGTTGGTGTTGACCTCAACACTGCGTCAGCTCCACTTCTTCAGTATATTTCAGGAATCAGCAAGGTTATTGCTAAGAATATCGTTGATTACAGAGAAGAGAACGGTAAGTTCAAGAGCCGTGCTGAGCTTTTGAATGTTCCTAAGCTTGGACCTAAGGCTTATGAGCAGTGTGCAGGATTCTTAAGGATTGCAGACGGAGAGAATCCTCTTGATGCGACCAGTGTTCACCCTGAGTCCTACGAAGCTACTTTGAAACTCATGGAGAAGCTTGGCATTACCTTTGATGATGTTCGCGAAGCTCAGAAGAATGCTGCAAAGGCAGCTCTTGAGAAGCCT
>CAMVRW010000113.1 GCA_947169985.1 uncultured Butyrivibrio sp.
TATCGCACAGCGATCGAGACACCATTTAAATAATTGGAGGAACCTAAATGTCTACTAGAAGTGTAATTCCATTTGGACCCCAGCATCCGGTTCTTCCGGAACCTATTCACCTTGACCTTGTTATGGAAGATGAGAAGGTAGTTGAAGCTATCCCTTCCATCGGATTCATCCACAGAGGTCTTGAGAAGCTGGTTGATAAAAAAGATTTTAATGAAATGGTCTATGTTGCAGAGCGTATCTGCGGTATCTGCTCTCTTGGCCATGGACTTGGTTATAGTGAAGCTGTTGAGCACATCATGGATATTGATGTTCCTTCAAGAGCTAAGTATTTAAGAACAATCTGGTCAGAGCTTTCAAGAATTCATTCACATCTTCTCTGGCTTGGACTTCTTGCTGATGCTTTCGGCTTTGAGTCTCTTTACATGGAGTGCTGGAGACTTAGAGAAGATGCCCTTGATATGTTCGAGGCTTCCACCGGCGGCCGTGTTATCTTTTCAGTTATGAAGGTTGGCGGAATCAGAAGAGATGTTTCTGATGAGATGCTTAAGGACTTCTACCAGAGGATCAACAGAATGGAAGAAGAGCTTAAGGTTATTGCTAAGCCTTTCCTTAATGATATGGCTGTTCAGACAAGACTTCGTGGAGTCGGAGTTCTTACAGCACAGCAGGCTGATGAGCTTGGATGCGCAGGTCCTTTCCTTAGAGCCAGCGGAATCGCAAGAGATATCAGAACTACAGGTTATTGTGCATATGGTGATGTTGATTTTGAGCCTATCATCAGCACAGAGGGTGATTCCTATGCTCGTACCGAGTGCCGTATAAAAGAGATCTTCCAGGCCTTTGACATTATCCGCCAGTGTATCGACAAGATGCCTGCAGGTGATATCGATGTCCCTGTTAAGGGTATGCCAAACGGTGAGTATGTAATGAGAATAGAACAGCCTCGTGGAGAAGCTATCTATTACGTAAAGGCTAACGGAACCAAGTTCATAGACAGAATGAGAGTCCGCACTCCCACATTTGCTAACCTTTCAGGTCTTGTTGAGACACTTAAGGGTTGTGATCTGGCTGACGTGCCGATCTTAGTACTTACAATTGATCCATGTATCAGCTGTACAGAGAGATAATTGGAGGGAGAGAAGAATGGCTATCGTAAGCTTTAAAAACACAGTAATTCATAACCTTTTCTCAAAACCTAAGACAAGAAAGGTTGAGAAGGAGTATCCACAGGGTACAAGAGGTCATGTTGAAAACGATATGGATCTTTGCATTCTGTGTGGTCTTTGCTCTATAAAGTGTCCTACACACGCTATCACTGTAGACAAGGCTGAAAAGACCTGGTCCATCAGACCTATGAGCTGCATCCAGTGCAGATGTTGTGTAGATAACTGTCCTAAGAAGTCACTTTCTATGGGACTTAGATTCCAGGAGCCTGGTTCTGAGAAGGTTACAAAGACCTTTAAGCAGTCCGAGAAGGCTATCGCTGCTCAGGAAGCTCTTATGAAGGCAGCTAAGGAGCGTGCAGCTGCAGCAGCCGCTGCAAAGGCAGCTCAGGCAGCTCAGGGAGGCGCAGCTCCGGCAGCTAACGCAGCAGCTCCCGCAGCTAATCCTGCACCTGCAGCAAATGCAAATCCTAAAGAATGACAAAGAGAATAGTTGTTAAAGGGGCGGTACAGGGTATAGGTTATCGCCCCTTTATTTCTGAAAAGGCAACTGAATATGGACTGTCAGGCTATGTGAAGAATTGCGGAGCATCTGTTGAGATTTTGGTTTCTGGTGCAGAAAACGACGTTGATTCTTTTGTTTTCATGCTATCAAAAGAAGTTCCAGCTGGAGGCTTCATTTTTTCCGTTGAAGCCACGGATATGGACCAGGGTGATTTGGCAGATTCTGATGCTAAAGATGATGACGCCTCTTACTGTACAGGCGATAACTTCGTGATCATAGAGAGTAGTGTGCTTGATCTGTCATCGGAGCTTCCGGTATTCTTGCCTGATATCGGGATTTGCGATGACTGTATGTCTGAGATGCTCGATCCATCAAACAGGCGCTATAGATATCCGCTTATAAGCTGCGCTGTCTGCGGACCGCGTATGAGTATTCTGAACAGGCTCCCTTATGACAGGGATACTACCACCATGGAAGATTTTTGTATGTGTCCATCCTGTCAGAAGGACTACGGTATTGGACGCAGGAAATATGCCCAGACCATTTCCTGCCATGATTGCGGCCCTCAAATGATTATAAAGCTTCGCAAGAGTGCGACATTTGAATCTGGCGAGAAATCCGTAAAAAATGCTATAGAACTCCTTGCTGAAGGTAAAATTATAGGCTTAAAGGGAATATCCGGATATCAGTTGGTCTGCAAACCTGAAGCAGAAATTGCCAATAGACTTCGTAAGGCTAAAGGCAGGGAGAATAAGCCTTTTGCCCTTATGTTCTCTACGGTGGAGGACATCAGAAAATATGCCTTTGTATCAGAACTTGAAGAAAAGCTTTTGAAATCCTCTGCAAGGCCTATTGTTTTGGTAAAGGCAACAACAGCATCCGGGAAATCAGAATTCAAAAAGGATGGTGGCTTTAATTCTTGTGAACAGGGTTTTCCTGAAGAGGTTCTGAAAGGAAGCCTATATATTGGTGCATTTTTACCTTCTGCCGGGATACACAGGCTGTTAACTGATGCATTAGGTCCACTTATCGTAACAAGCGCTAATAAATCTGATGAACCTATGATCATTGATGATGATAAGTTCCTTTCCGTGTTTATGCCTTGTTCCGGAAAAGACTCCGATTATGAAAACGCTGATACTGATGTTTATGTAGATGCTGTTCTTTATCATAAGCGTCGCATCAACATGGCACAGGATGACTCAGTCATGTTTGTTATAAATGTTGACGGCAGGGAAACTTCCCAATTTGTTAGGCGTGCCAGAGGCTTTGCACCACTTCCTGTTATTGTTGATCCAACTTCTGATAACAACGATCTATCATCAACTTCATATTCTGATAGAGTGTCATCTGATGAACATAAAATTGGAATTTTGGCTTTAGGTGGAGATCTCAAAAGTTCTTTTGCCTTTGGAAAAGGCGATAGGATCATCCCGTCCCAATACATTGGTGACTTGAAGGACTATGAAGTCAATAGAAGCTATGGAAAGCTTTTAAATGATTATCAGCGTATATTTGAATTTAAGCCTGAGGTTATAATAAGCGATCTCCATCCCTTGTATATGTCCACGAAGATGGGAAAAGAGCTTTCGGATAAGGAGGAGATAGCTCGTCTGGAACTTCAGCATCACTTTGCCCATATCTACTCTGTAATGGCTGAAAACAGTCTGACAGAATGCATTGGAGTATCCTTCGATGGAACAGGTTTTGGGCTTGATGGGAATATTTGGGGCGGCGAATTTGTTTATTGCAAAGGCTCCAAAGCAGAAAGGATCCTTCATCTTTCCTATGCTAAGCTTGCAGGAGGAGATGAGGCACCAAAGAATGCTGGAAATGTGGCACTTTGCTACATCCATGAGGCAAAGAAACGTGGGCTGATAAATGTTGACTCTGATTCCAAGATTCTACTTGCAGCCCTTGATAATAACATAAACACCTTTGAAACCTCCAGTATGGGAAGGCTATTTGACGCTGTTTCTGCACTTCTTGGAATATGTAGTTACAACAGCTATGAAGGCGAATGCGCTATAATGCTTGAGAAAGAGGCTCTTTTATTTGAAGGAGATGACTATCCAAAGTTTTCTTTCTCCATCAGAGATGATGAAGCTGATCAGATATCTCTTTTCGCTGATATATATAGGTGCCTTCTGGAAGGGAACTACAGTGAGCGAGCTATTGCTTACGGCTTCCATATGGCTATTAAAGATTTGATAACAAAAGCTTCTGCTTTATTATATCGAAAATTTAGCGACATGGATTCTGCATCTGTTGATATGGCTGTGTGCCTCTCGGGTGGTGTATTTAACAATAGACTTCTTCTTACCAGTTCAGCGAAAGCGCTCCGAGATGAAGGCTTTGAAGTCTACTGGAACCAGAAGGTTCCCCTTGGAGATGGTGGAATATCAACAGGTCAAGCATATTATGGCTTGCTAAATTCATGAAAACGATCTAGTATTACAAGATCGTCATAAGTTTTTTTATGTAATCAAAGGTAATATAAAGTGTAATTCCGGCTTGACCGGTTCTGTTAGGAGAACAATATGTGCGTAGCAATACCAGGAAAAGTAATAGCCCTTGAGGGCACAAAGGCCACTGTAGATTTTAGTGGCAACATAGTTCACGCTGAGGCGGGACTTGTTAATGTTAAGGTTGGAGATAAGGTCCTTGTTCATGCCGGCTGCATCATTCAGACAATGGATGATAAGATGGCTGACGAGATGGAAGAACTTTTTAAAGAGATAGAGGATATTACTGCATAATGGCTATGGATCTGGATAGGATAATAGATGAACTAAAAAACTATGATGGCCCTGAAGTGCGAATTATGGAAGTGTGCGGAACCCATACAGCGGCTATTTCAGAAAATGGTATTCCATCCATGCTTTCACCTAAGATCAAACTCATATCAGGTCCCGGCTGTCCGGTTTGTGTTACAGTTACTGCTGTGATAGACAAACTGGTAGAGCTTTCCATGGCTGAGAATACCTGTGTTCTTACCTTTGGGGATCTTATTAGGGTAAAGGGGACAACTAAATCCCTTGCTGATGCCAAGGCTGATGGTGCTCATGTCCAGATGGTGTACTCCCCAATGGAGACCATTACCAGGGCAAAAGAAAACCCGGATATAACCTACGTTTTTGCGGCAATTGGATTTGAAACAACAACGCCTGTTTATGCTCTTGTCGTAGAAAAAGCCATAGAAGAAAACATTAAGAATTTAAAGCTCTTAACGTCCCTTAAGACTATGCCTGAAGTCATCAGATGGGTAGTTAATAACGGAGGCGGAATAGATGGTTTTATAGCCCCCGGCCACGTTTCAGCAGTTACAGGTGGCAACTTATTCAAAGAGCTTTCAAAGGAGATTGGTATTCCTTTTGTAGTATCAGGCTTTGAGGGAAGACAGCTTCTTTTAACTGTATATGCTCTTTTGAAGATGAAAGGAAAACCCGGATTTAAAAACCTGTACCCGGATGTTGTTACTGATGAAGGTAATCTTAAGGCAAAGGAAGCAGTAGACAAGTACTTTGAACCCTCTGATTCGTCCTGGCGTGGTATGGGCAAGATCAAGGGCTCTGGCATGATCCTTCGCAAGGAGTATCAGCAGTTTGATGCCGGAAGTTATGGCCTCGATGAAGACCATATGCCAAAGGGCTGTAGCTGTGACAAAGTTTTAGTTGGAAAGATAAGCCCCAAGGAGTGCCCATTATTTGGAAAGAGCTGTACTCCGGATAATGCACATGGTGCTTGCATGGTCTCCACCGAAGGCAGCTGTTATAACTACTTCATTTCGGGAAGAAAATAAGAAATAGATATTAACGAGGATATAAAATGAAAATAACCATGGCTCATGGAAGTGGCGGAGAGTCCACCTCCAAGCTGATTGAAAGTGTATTTGCAAAACATTTTAAGAACCAGTTCCTTGATAAACTGGAGGATTCTGCAGTAGTTCCTGGAAACGGAAGACTGGCTGTAACCACCGATAGCTTTGTGGTTACTCCTATTGAGTTTCCTGGAGGAGATATAGGAAGATTGTCTATATGTGGAACAGTGAACGATCTTCTTATGAGTGGCGCAAAGCCTATGTACTTAACCTGCGGATGTATTCTTGAGGAAGGACTTGATATTGAGGTTCTGGACAGAGTTATAGCATCTATGGCCAAGACAGCTAAAGAAGCAGGCGTCGTAATCATTACCGGTGATACTAAGGTTATTGAGAATAAAGGTGGTACACCCGGCCTTATTATAAATACTTCAGGAGTAGGATTCATTAGTGAGGATTTGGATGTTCCCGGTCCATTAAAGCTTCAGGACGGCGATAAGATAGTCCTTTCAGGTAATCTTGGAGACCATCATGCAGCTATCCTTGGAACAAGAATGGGTATTGAAAGCAACATTGTGTCCGACAACGCACCATTAGTTGAAATGGTACAAAAACTTTTGGATAACAACATAAGAGTTCATGCCATGAGAGATGTAACAAGAGGCGGACTTGGAACAGTATTAAATGAATTTGCTTCTGCTTCTCAGTGCAGCATTGAACTTAATGAAGATGAACTTCCGGTTTCTCCTGCTGTCAAAGATTTTTGCGGAATCCTGGGCCTTGACCCTATGTACATGGGAAACGAGGGAAAGATGGTATTATCTGTACATCCTGATGACGCAGATGAAGCTCTTTTGCTCATAAGACAGTCAAAATACGGCGAGAATGCAGCGATTGTTGGTAAGGTTAAAAAGAGTCAGGATAGTGCCGATAATAATAATGTAACTGTAAGGACCAAAATCGGCGGAAAGCGCGTGGTTGGGCTAATGTACGGTGAAGGTCTTCCAAGAATCTGTTAGGTGTGTTAAAATACGTTACAGACGTTTTTGGAGATTTCAAAAAGGTAATAATATGGAATTTAAAAGAATAAATAAAGATACAGTAACATGCATCATAACTGAAGACGATATGGATGAGCAGGGAATCAAGCTTGAGGACCTGTTTGAGAAGAAGAAGGAAGCCATGGATTTTCTTCATGAGGTCATGAAGAAGGCTGAGGAAGAGGTTGATTACAAGCCAACCGGTAGCTTTATGCCACTTCAGATCACAGTTCTTCCTGATCATTCAATTTCGCTTACTTTAACTGAGAATGCCTCAGCTTCTTTTGGTGAGATCCTTAAGAATCTTACCGAAAAGGCCGGGATCACAATTCCTAAGAGTGTTCTTGAGGACATTGGTGATTCAGTTGATGAAGAGAGGCTCAATCGTCTCAACGAATATCTGAAGAACCTTAAGCAGTTCACCAGCCAGGTTAAGAACATTATTGGTGAGAACGGACTGGATGAAGCTAAGGATACAGATTCTGAGAAAATTTCTGTCAATAATAATGCTACAGTTGGTAGCACCAAGAACAAGGCTGACAAGATATCAACCGGAGCTTCCAAGTCTGCAAAGAGTTCTGATAAAGATCTTCAAAGGCTTAAGTTCCATGAATATATCTTTAAATTTGACGACCTTAAGACTGTGATCGACTTCAGCGCAAAGGTTCCGAAGGATATCGATATCAGCAGTTCCCTTTACAAGGATCCTGTTTCAGGAGATTATTTCCTGGATCTTGTCAGGAATGATGTGGAGCCTAAGGTATTTGCTTCACTTTTCACCATGGCGTATGAATTTGGACATTTTGAGGCCAGCAACCTGCATGTTATTGCACACATTAAGGAGAGCTATAACTGCATAATAGAAGGAAATGCAGTAAAAGAAATGTCTTCACTTTCTAATATGTGATATGATAAGTAACAGGAACGGTCCAGCAACGAGCCGTTCCTGATTTTTTATGTAATA
>CAMVRW010000114.1 GCA_947169985.1 uncultured Butyrivibrio sp.
CAGACTCTCCCCTTCCCTGTGGGCATCGCTTCCCCAAACCGTGAATGGTAACTATATGTTCTGCTTAAGTATACAATAAAACAACAAATAAGTGATAAAATAATAAATACGGGAGGTTTTGGCCATGAATATAGTTCTTTTGAATGATTCTTTTCCGCCGGTAATTGACGGCGTTGCTAATGTAGTAATGAATTATGGGGCTGTTCTTACGAACACTCTTCAGTCAAACGTGGTCGTGGGAACTCCGAGGTATCCGGATGCCACCTACGAGGGGTATCCCTACAAGGTTGTGGCTTATCCAAGCCTTGATACAACGGAATTTGTCCATGGGTATCGTGCGGGAAATCCGCTTTCCATCAGGGAGATTGCCCAGATGGCTGAGATAAAGCCGGAGATCATCCACACCCATTGTCCCGCTGCTTCTACGGTAATGGCAAGGATTTTGCGAAAAGAAACAGGAGCGCCAATCGTCTTTACCTATCACACCAAGTTTGATGTGGATATAGCAAGGGCTGTGGGAGAGGGTTTTCTTAAGAAGGAAACCATAAAGACTATGGTCAGTAACATTGAGGCATGCGACGATGTGTGGGTTGTTTCCGAAGGAGCAGGTGAGAACCTAAGGTCTCTTGGCTTTGAAGGCGAGTACAGGGTAATGCCCAACGGCGTTGATTTTCCCAAGGGGAGAGTCAGTGATAAGGAGGCAAAAGAAATAACGGCGCCTTACGACATACCTGAAGGAATTCCACTTTTTCTTTTCGTTGGAAGAATAATGAAGTACAAGGGACTGCCTTTGATCATAAATGCTCTTAAGATCCTTGCGGAAAAAGGCGTGGATTTCAGGATGGTATTTGTGGGCGGAGGAGCAGACGCCGAGGAAATGCAGGAGATGACAAAACAACTGGGGCTTGAGGGCAAGGTCATCTTCGCCGGGGCAGAGCACGACAGAGAAAAGCTCAGGGCTTGGAATACAAGGGCGGATCTGTTTCTTTTCCCTTCTGTGTATGACACTAATGGAATTGTTGTAAGAGAGGCAGCAGCCTGTGGCCTTGCCAGTGTTCTTATTAAGGGCTCCTGTGCGGCTGAAGGCATAACCCACGACAGGAACGGCTTCGTGATCGACGAGACGCCAGAGGCTATGGCGGAGCTTTTGTATGAGGTTTCAGGAGACCTGGACCATCTTCACCAGGTGGGACAGAAGGCTATGGACGAGATCTATATTTCCTGGGAACAGGCTGTGCGCCTGGCTTTTGACAGGTATAAAGAACTTCGGGAGATGGTGAAAAATGGCGACATCGGAGTCAGAAAGCATCAGAGTTTTGAGTACCTGATGAATTCCGCTGCCACGGTCCTTGATGGAACCTACAAGGTTTTTGTTGATAATCCAAGAATCATGTACGATGGCATGAGGGACAACTTCCAGGAGTTTAAAGAAAACGTGGAAGAGTTCAGAAAAGACTTAAAGATCAACATGGAGGACTTCAGGAATGATATGAAGGACAGCATGGATGATTTTAAGAGTGAGCTGAATGATGGCTTTGAAAAGATCAGGGATAAAATAAATAAGAACTGAGGTACTAAGAGATGGATGATAGAGAATGGTATAAGCCCATGTCTTTTTATCAGATCTGGGTCAGAAGTTTTGCAGACGGAAATGGTGATGGTATCGGAGATCTTTATGGAGTATACGACAAGCTCCCCTACGTAAAGTCACTGGGAGTAGACGGAATCTGGTTTTCGCCGATCTATCCTTCGCCAAATGCAGACTACGGGTATGACATTTCTGATTACAAGAATATCCATCCTGATTTTGGAGACCTGGAACAGTTTAAGAAGGTGCTGACAAGGGCCCATGAAATGGGACTTAAGGTCATTATGGACCTGGTGGTGAATCACACCTCTGATGAGCACCCCTGGTTTGTGGAGAGCTGTAAGGGCAAAGATAATCCCTACAGCGACTATTATATCTGGCGTGATAAGCCAAATAACTGGGATTCCCTGTTTGAGGGAGAAGCCTGGGAATATGTGCCTTCAAGGGGGCAGTACTATCTCCATATTTTTGCAAAAAAACAGCCTGACCTTAATATGGATAATCCCAAGGTCAGGGAAGAAGTTAAGAGCATAATGCGCTTTTGGCTTGATATGGGAGTTGACGGCTTTAGAGAAGATGTTATCAACTTCATATCCAAGAGAGAAGGGCTTCCTAATGGACTGCCTTTTTTGCCTGCAGCAAAGGGTATGTCCCACTACAAGGATGGTCCCCATATTCACGAATATATGGCTGAGTTCAGGAAGGTCTGTGAGGACTACGACTGTTTCCAACTGGGGGAAGGACCTATGACCACCGTAAAATCTGCCATGAAGTATCTGACAGGACCCACAAAGTCCCTGGATATGATGTTTTCCTTTGACCACATGATGGCAGACTGCATGTACACTGAGTATCTCCACAGACCTTTTTCTTTGGTGAAGCTGAAAAAGGCCTTTACCAAATGGCAGTATGCTTTGGCAGGAAAGGGATGGAATGCTCTGTATATTGAGAACCATGACCACCCCAGGATCATCAGTAGATACGGCAGCGAGTTCTTTTGGCGTGAGAGCGGAACCATGCTGGCGGCCAGCTACATCTTCCAACAGGGAACTCCATTTATATATCAGGGCCAGGAGATTGGCATGACCAACATTAAGCTCATGTCCATCGACCAGTACGTGGATGTTTCCTCCATCACCAATTATCACACCTATCATCTGAAGGAGGATCCTGAAAGGCGACTTCATCGAATTCATCTGTCCAGCAGAGATTCTGCCAGAACGCCTATGCAGTGGGATACCTCTGAGAATGCGGGATTTTCCAAGGTTAAGCCCTGGTTTTATGTGAATCCCAACTACAACAAGGTCAACGTTGCCAAGGAAGAGGAGGATAAGGAAAGTATCCTGTGGTTTTACAGGAACTGCCTGGCTCTTAGAAAGGGCTCGGAAACCCTTATCTATGGCGATTATACCGAGTACTTCCCAAAAGATAAGAACATCTTCATGTATGAGAGAAGCCTTGGAAAAGAGAGTTACCTGATAATCTGCTCTTTCTCCCGTCTCCCAGTCCGTGCCCATAAGCCGGAGAAGTTTAAAGGGCACAAGGGAGAACTTGTTCTTTGCAACTATGAGGGCGAATCAAAGCTTTTGCATAAGAAGGGACTACTGCGCCCGTTTGAGACCAGAGTTTATCGGTATAATCTGGAATGAGTCTGGGAAGAAATTGACGAAATAATAAAAATGTTTATGCTAATTTAAGGATTAATTTACACCTGTTCATAGTAATATATATGTAAGGAATTAATGTAGCCAAAGTGCGCTTTTCGGACTTACGAAAGGAGACCGTCATGAATCGTGTAACTTGGAAGAGGACGGTAGTCTTTGCTCTATTAATGGTCTTTACATTTACAGGTACTGCCTGCGGATCCGGGGCCTCAAATACCCTGGACCAGCAGAGCTTAACAAAAGAACCTGATATATCACATTTTCTTGTAGCTGTGGAGGATGAACCTGACACAGTTGATTTTCAATGCACTTCAATCCACTATACAATTGCACAGAATGTCTTTAACCGCCTTGTGGAAATGGAAAACGACGCAAATGGCGATATGGAGATCCTGCCCTCGCTGGCTGAGTCCTGGGAGGTTTCCGAGAATGGAGTTGACTATACTTTCCATTTGAGGGAAGGAGTTACCTTTAGCAATGGTTCTCCTTTGACTGCAGCTGATGTTCAGTACACCTTTGAAAGAATGCTGACTCATCCTGATGCCTGCAATCAGGATATAGTAGACATTATAGCCGGAGCTTCTGCTCTGGAAAATGGCGAAACAGAGCATCTGGAGGGCTTTAAGGTCGTAGATGATCTTACCTTTGTAATAACTCTGGAACAGCCATTTGAGGCTTTTTTAGCCTGCCTTTCCATGCCCGGAGCCTCTATTCTTGAGGAGGAAACAACCAGGGATGCTGGGGATGACTTTGGTAAAAAACCGGAGTTTACCATCGGAACAGGCTCTTTTATCCTGTGGAAATGGACAGCGGGAGAGGGAATGCTCCTTACTGCTAATCCAAAGTGCTGGCAGGGGGCGCCTAAATGTGAAGGCCTTGATCTGCGGTTTTTGAGCGATGCAGGCGAGATCCGCAAGATGTTTGAAGATGGTGAGATCGACGTGCTGGATCTGGATGAGGCCGGAGATGCCGCTGAGTTTTTCCTCCATGGTGAAAAATATCAGGACAGGCTCTTTAAGGTACAGCGCATTGGTATAGCTTATATTGCGCTTAATGAGAGCCTTGCGCCTCTGGACGATGTCCGTGTTCGTAAGGCTATGCAGCTGGCCCTTGACCGTCCGTCTCTTTTGGCTGCTGTTTACGGCGACAATGGCTATGTTGAGAATGGAATATTCCCTCATGGGCTTTATGGATTTAACCCTGATCTTCCGCTTATCCCTCATGATAATGACACAGCAAAAGAGCTTTTGAATGAGGCAGGCTATTCAGATGGATTTGACTTCACTGTAAGTATCAATTCTTCATCCACCAGGTGGGAACTTTCTGTCATGAAGCTTGCAGTATCCATGTGGGCAAAAGTCGGAATCAGAGCCCATATTGATGTAATTGATGAAAGTGACTTTATGAGCCAGAGAAAGAACGGTGAATTGGCATGTTACACAGCACAGTGGATGGCTGATTTTAATGACCCTGACAACTTTATCTATACCTTCTTTGGAAATGAAGGTAACACCAAATATAGAAGCCTTTGCTATCCTGATGCAGGCATAATGGAGAGGGTACAGAATGCCAGGGCTATATCAGACAGGGAAAAGCGTGTCAGCGAATATCAGGATCTTGAGCGCATCATCATTCAGGATGATGCAGCCTGGATCCCGCTGTATTCAAGACAACGTTATTATGTTACTTCAGAAAGGCTTGAAGGTATTCAGGCATCGTGGAACGGGTCTGTGAAAAATAAGTATCGCGAGATGTCAATTAAGTACTAGAGATAGCTCTTTTCACAGACAGGAAAAAAGGAGATGAATGCTGATGCGTTCGATTCGGTGGACGATTACGCTGATCACCATCCTCGTAATCCTTACAAGTGTAATATCCGTTTCCGTTGCCAGTCAGATCATTATACGCAATGAGACGGATGATATTTCTGTGGATACTATGAATCTGATAAATGATGGTACCGACAGGCTTTTAGACAACTATTTTCAGGGTATCCAGAATTCTGTGGAGATCATAGCAAACATTGCAGTTGATGATCTTGACAGTGTTTTTCTGGTGGAAAATGGTGTGGTAAGACCTGATGAAGAAGAAAGTTACCGGAGTCCTGAACAGATCGAGGCTCTGGACAGTTATCTTAGGGAGTACTGCCAAAAACTCCAAATTCTCTTTTCCGGTGTCGCGGATAATACCCAGGGTATAATATCCTATTTTTACTGCATAAGTCCGGAAATCAGCAGTAATGAGCATGGTTTCTTTTATATGAAGAAGGGGAAGACTGGCCTTATAGAGCAACCTCCTCTTGATGCGACTAACCTCCAGCCCAATGAGGACCTTGGCGGAACCTGGTATGATGTGGCAGTTGCCATGGGGGCTCCCGGGTGGCTTGGACCATACATTTGCCAGGGACTACGATGCGGGAATGCTCATAGGTGTTATGGGAGTGGACATTTCCTGTGAATCTCTGTCTGCGCTTGTGGAAGATATAAGATTATACAAGACAGGGTATGTATGCCTTATGGATGCAAACGGCCGTGTAATCTATCACCCCGATATGCCTATAGGAAGCCATATCGATCAGCTTGAGGAAAAAGCTAAAAGCGAGATTTTGCAGGAGGATAATTCCAAGGAAAGGCTGATCCGCTACTCGGTTGATGGGGAAAAGAGACAGCTGTCTTTTTCTACTCTTTCAAATGGCATGAAGGTGGCTTGTGTTGTGCCGGTAGATGAGGTTAATAACTCATGGCCTAAGCTTATGTGGGATACTTCTATTATCGCTATAGTGATCATTATAGTTTTTGTGACCTTGATCTTCTTCATGATGGGAGTTATTACCTGGCCTTTGAAGCAGCTTACTGAAGCTTCTCAAAAGCTGGCTGAATCGGATTACAACGTGGATCTGACTTATCACAGTAAGAACGAGATTGGTGTTCTTACCAGTGCTTTCAGAAAGATGAGAGATCAGATCAGGAAAAATATTGATGATCTTAACCATCAGCTCTTTTACGACAGGCTCACAGACCTGCCTAATATGAGAAGGTTCTTTACCCTTGCAGCCCAGGAGAGGGATACTCTTAAAGAGGCTGGAAAAGAGCCTGTCATGGTATATTTAAATATTATAGGTATAAGGAATTATAACCATCAGAATGGTTTCAAACAGGGCGATAAGCTGATCATGGACTTTGCACAGATTCTGCTTAGGAATTTCGGTGTTGAAAGGGTATGCAGACTTGCAGCAGACCAGTTTGCAGCATTAGCTGATGGGGCAGAGGTTGAAGAAATTCTTGCGCTGGTTCTCAATGAATGCGTGACAGCGATGGACGGGAAAAGACTTCCTATCCGTGTTGGAATCTATCCTGACAGCCTTGAGAGAGTTGACACAGATGTGGCCTGTGACCGTGCTAAGTACGCCGCCGATAAGAAAAAGGGCGAAATTTCCTCTTCAATTACTTATTATGACGAGGAAATGATGAAAAGAACTGAGGTTGACCACCACATTATCCACAACCTGGACCGTGCCCTGGAGGAAGGATGGGTTAAGGTTTACTATCAGCCGATTGTTCGGTCAGAAGATGAAGAGCTCTGCGATGAAGAGGCTCTGGCTCGCTGGATAGACCCGGAACTTGGATTCCTTTCACCTGCATATTTTATTCCTGCTCTGGAGCAGTCAAAGCTCATCTACAAGCTTGATCTTTACATTGTGGATCAGGTACTTAAAAAGTTGAAGCAGCAGGAAGAAACCGGGGCTACAATCGTTTCCCAGTCCATCAATCTTTCCCGCATGGATTTTGAGAGCTGTGACGTTGTTGAAGAGATCCGCAGAAGGGTAGATGATGCAGGAATAGATCGGTCAATGATTTCTGTTGAGATCACAGAAAGCGTTATCGGTGGTGATTTCGAATTTATGAAGGGGCAGATCGCAAGGTTCCAGGAGCTGGGATTCCCTGTTTGGATGGACGACTTTGGAAGCGGTTATTCCTCCCTTGATGTTCTTCACCAGATCCGCTTTGATCTTATTAAGTTCGATATGCGTTTCATGGAAAAGTTTGACGAAGGCGACGGTGGTAAGGTCATCCTCACCCACATGTTCAACATGGCCATGGGTCTTGGCTTGGAGACCCTATGCGAGGGCGTAGAAGAAGCAGACCAGGTAGAGTTCCTTCGCCAGGCAGGATGCGCCAAGATCCAGGGCTACTACTACGGTAAGCCCACTCCGTT
>CAMVRW010000115.1 GCA_947169985.1 uncultured Butyrivibrio sp.
GCTGATGATTTCTGATTTGCCATTTTAAACTAACCTACTTTCTTCCTATAAATCTGTTTGTTTGTTACTATTATGAACCAGCCATGCCTTAGTTCATATTCAAGCGCTTTTAGAAAAATTATTTCTTCTTGTTAGCGATTGTTCTCTTTGGTCCTTTTCTTGTTCTTGCATTTGTCTTAGTTCTCTGACCACGGCAAGGAAGTCCTCTTCTGTGACGCATTCCTCTGAAGCATCCGATCTCTGTGAGTCTCTTGATGTTCATGGCAACTTCTCTTCTAAGGTCACCCTCTACTTCGTAGTCATTACCGATGATCTCGGCAATTCTCTTTACTTCTTCGTCTGTAAGATCACGAACACGTGTGTCCGGATTTACTTTTGCTGCTTCAAGAATCTTGTTTGAGCTTGTTCTACCGATACCGTAGATGTATGTCAAACCGATCTCGACTCTCTTATCTCTAGGTAAATCTACACCTGCAATACGAGCCATTCTAATTCCTCCATATAAATCATAAAAAATAATAATTGTGTGCTGCACTTATAGCAGCAGTTACTTATTTGATTGGGGCTTATTTCAATGCCCAACCGGACAGAAACGGGTCCGATCTTTCCAATACGTTATAGATCAGCATGTCGCATCTTTCGACGCGAAACCTATATTGGTATCAAAAAGTAATCCGAATAGCTCGAATTAACCCTGTCTCTGTTTGTGCTTAGGGTTGTCACAGATAACTCTGATAACGCCCTTTCTCTTGATAACCTTGCACTTTTCGCACATAGGCTTAACAGAAGACCTAACTTTCATTGTTACTCCTTTCTTACGCATGGATAAATGCCTGAAAAAGGGCATACTATGCCCTTTTCACAAAAAGACCGACTTATAATATAACACAAACGAAATCAACGCGCAACACTTTTTAACAAAAAATCGCACATTTTTCGAAAGAATTATTATCCATGCTCTTTTCTATGATTGGTGTAATGCACATAATCAATCATAGTCCCAGTTCCAATGGGCAGATCAGCCGTTGCTCTTATAAGCTGAGTATGGGTCGGATCATGTACCAGCTTCTTCACAAGCCTCTCTGAATTCTTAGTCACAATGGGGCAGGCAATCTTGCAATCCTCGCCATACTTCCCCAGCGCCACATGGAAGGAGTGTTTCAAAAGAACTATTGTAGCAACAGGGTCTCTTGAATACAAAAGACTGATCACAAGCTCATCACCATCATGTTCTACCAGGATGACGCCTTCAGCATCATCACCTATCTGGTATACAAAGCTAAGCTCCTGGTCATACTTATCCCATCTTACGGGGTGCGCAATCGGAATCGCCTCGTGGGCCTCAATGGCATTTTCAATCACTTTATTCTTAAGTGTGCCGTCAGCTTTAGATAAGGGAACACAATTATGAACCCTCTTGTTGTCATCCTCTTCCGCAACCTTGTCCACATCCTTCAAAGAAAACCTGTATACTCCTCCGGTTTCCTCGGACAGAACAAACTCCTCCTGAGGAAAATAGTTTTCCATGGGAGATCCCTTGCGGAACACGCCGTACACTCCCGCATATCCGCCATGTACCCTGGCCTTGTTTACTATCCTGCGGACCATGTCAGCTCCATAATCCTCCAGCTCATATTCCTTTGTGGTGGCTGCCCATACTATCTCAATATATCCCAATGTCTCGCGACACAATACAATTCCCACCACATCTGATTCCCCGAAGTTATCATCCATCACCACTATTCCGGAAAGCTTTCCCTCCTTAAGCGGAGCCATGTAACAATCAGGTATCAGAGCCTTAAACAGATCAATATCTTTTTCTGAAAAAGAGTAGTCTCTATACATATACGTTTCTCCCTAAATCATCAAACAACTGCCATTTAGCATTCTCGAGCTCACAGACTTGCAGGCTTTTCACGATACCAGTTCTCAGGATTATGCATGACATCCCATGAATATTGCATTTTTGTTACTGTTTCCACTTTTCCAGTCTTATCCGGTATTATTTTAAGGAGTTCTCTCATGATACCTTCTCTCCAATTTAAGAAATCGATAAGGCCATCTATTTTTTTAAGATCTGACATAAGTGCGGCCTTTCTTTCTTCGTATTCTTTATATGTAGGAGAAAGTTTGGTCATAGTAACAATAGCAAGAGTCGTTATCTTCCTAAGCTGCTCTGCCTTTATTCTGAGAATTGCCATTCCATCAATGTCGTCGGCATAATTATCCGGCTCCTGCGGGTCCGTAGGAAGTCTCCAGAAATTAGCATTTTTCCTTGATGCTAAGATCTTACTTCCTGGTTCTTTTCCAGTATATGATTTTAGCTGGTCATAGGTTCTGCTGATGACGGGAAGCAGCATGTCAAGGCCTCTCTTGCCTTCCGCAGGATCAGTATCCGCTTTATTCACAGACTGTAAAATATTTGAGTAATGCCACAAAACCAGATCCCTGGAAGCGTCATCTGCAAACATCACGTGATTTGGATTTTTAGTGTCTTCCATAGGTATATCCATGCTGACAAAATCTGCAATAAGCTGCTTATCATCATCATCCAAAGCATCTGCTCCGCGAATGTTTTTGATTGGCTCCGTAGTCTTATCTGCTATTTTTTTCTGATAGTCCTTTCGCTCTTTGTCTATAAATGATACTGCAGTGACGAGATGAGATCTTTGACGTTTTATTACAGCCAGGATCTCAGGATCAACCTCATTTTCCCTTATATCATGCTGTTCCTTGGCACTTCTTGTAACTGCATCCATCTCCTTAGCGAGAGCTTTCCTTGTCTTAAACTCTTGTCCTATATCACCTTCTACCAGCTCAACTTCATCTGAAAAACTAACTTTCTTTTTCTTATGAGCATCTGCCTTGAGATCCTGCAAATAATTATGAGCGCCTTTAGTAAGGTTCCTCACTTCAACTATAGAAGGCACCTCTAATCTAAGATTATTCTTCGTCAGCATTGACTTAAGCTCGGCCACCATTGCTGCAATTCTTTCCTCTTCCAATTTAGGATCTGCAAGCCTTTTATCCAATGCATCCATTGCTTCCAGTAAGGGTTCCCCCTCCCATTTATTCAGATATGGAGCCGTTTCTCTTAAATCATGGATTGCCTGATTTATAAACGCAAGTGCCGCCTGCTTGAACTGAGCGCTTATAGCATCCAGCATTTCATCCAGCTTCGTCTCTACATCGCTTACCGGACTAGGGCCCTGTGGATTTACCACCATCCTCATGACATTCTGTAACTTAGTCAGATAATCACTCCTTAAGGTTTCATCCATGGAATGATCCGCTAGAGGTGCATTGATCTTCTGAGCCAGGGTCTGGAGGGTTCTTTCAACATCCTCTGTGCTTCCTGTCTCAGGCGTTAAGCATTGAAGGATCTTATCTGCAGTCTCAGTAACAGTATCAGAGATTATATTCAAAATCTGTACTATGGAATCCTGCTGGTTCATAAGTTCCTTATGACGATCTCTAAGAGTTTTAGAGGGATGTTCACGGAGCTGTCTCTGAACCTGGAAAAGCTCGTGATTAATGGCTGTCAGCTGGCTTACATACGCAGAATGAGCCGTTCCTTTTAAAAGATCCTTTTCAATTACTTCTCTGCGCTCTTCCGGGGTACTGAATCTTCTTGACTCATAATAATCCATCCTGACGTACTTTCTTTCCATTTTAGAAAGTCCCTCAAGCGCTGCTTCCTTACTGATATATTTCCTTGTAGCCTCCTGGCGCGCCTGATTGATGGGAGCCATCCACCTTCGCCAGGTTTTCTTTTCATCCTCTGTCCAGGACTCTTCCTCACCTTCGACCGGTATATCTAAAATGTCAACCTTCTGTTCCTGTGGTTCCTCTTCTTCCTCTCCTTCCGCATCTCCCGCGTCTCCCTGAGGCTTTTCCTCCTGAGATTTTTTTACCACGGCTTTTTCTTCATCGTCTTCTTCTACTTTTTCTTTTGCAGGCTCTTCCTTTTGGCCCTTGTCATCCAAAGGTGCGCCACCCTGACCAGCTTTGGCCTTAGTCACAAATATACTTGTATCCTGAACGCTCACTAATGGTGGATACTCATTTTTCTCAAAGAAGCCCTCCACAAAAGTAGTATCCTTGGACCACTCTTCCATGGTGGAATTATATCCCTTATCCATAAGCTGTTTTCTGTAATCCACGAAACTAAGGGCTCTGTTAAGGTACATCCACTTACGGATGAGATTCTGTCGAAGATTCTCTTCACCTGTTTCCTTTGCAACTGTGTCCAATACTTCTTTTCTTTTAAGCATTGTGCTTATAAGATTTCGAAGCTGTCTTGCCTTCCCTTCAAAGGTAGGCATTCCTGCTGTGTTGTCAAATACCTGGTAATGATTCTTGGCAGTAAATATGTTTCTCGTAGCTCCAATATTCATAAAGGCATCAATGTCATCGAAAGCCTCTTTTACCATTGGAAGCATACTAACTATGGCCTCCTTCGAAGCCTCTGCATCAGCATTCTTGTCGCCGATAATAGCCATATTGTGCACATGTGCCCTGATTTCATCTGCTATCTGATCGGGTGTTTTCTGTTGTGAGTCTGAAACAAACTTCCCATCCTGATCTCTCGTTCCAACGAAGCGCAAAGAATCATACATGAATCTTGTTTGTTCATCATACACTTTCTCTATAGCAGGAAGGGGCTGTGTCAGCACCATCATGTCTCTGCATATAGTTGTAAGCTTACTTTTAGCCGCTGGACTCTTTGCATTTTCCTTCTTATACAAGGCCAGGATGACTTCATACGAATTTGCTAAAACCGCTGACTCTTCGTAGTAGCTCTGTTTCTCATAACCTGTAGCAAGATCACTGTCCTCCCAATCCTTCCATTGTTTGTCAAAAAGGTCCAGGGCTCCCTTTTTCCTTTTCTTATCAGTGATTCCTGATGCAATGTCAGCTGCTCCGGTCTGGAAACCCATGGCACTGCACATGTTGCTTTCACGAAGTCTTTCACCAGGGTTATACCAATGTTCCTCCAATACATCCACGCCAAAGTGTTCTTTTATGAATGGAGCAAATGTAATAGACTTATCATTTTTTTCTCCCTTTTCTAGGCTCCTATGCCTCAAAAAATGAATGCATAAATAGCACGCTTTAGCCTGAAACGTCCATGCATTAAGTTCATTCTCCAGAGACTGGATATAAGTATATAGGCTAGCTGAAGACTTTTGCTTTTGGACCAAAAAGCCCTCTTTTTCACTTTTATTCAGCTGCATGATCGGCGCGTTTCTTCTGTCGACCTCTGCTTTCTCCACAGCCTTCAAAGCCGCAATATGCCTGCGCAGATACTCACCTTTTTCCATGCAAAGATTGTATTCAGTCATAGCCCTAAGCACTGTTTTCTTATCCGCAGGTTGACATTCAACATCTTTAAACGAGTCCTTATCATAAAGTCCGCCAATACCGTCCAATTGCGGAGTTTTGCCTTCATCCTTTTTAACCTCTGTCTTGAATTCAGCAGAGTTCATGATGATCTTGGCCTGCTCACGGCCTATGATCCGCACACTTTCACGTTTATAGAAAAGATACTTCTCCTCTGCCAGGGCAATATGACTCTTATAATTTCCAAATAACTTTCCCTTGGAAGCTCTGGTCTTAATAAGATCCTCAACCACTGCCAGATACTGCTTTTGATACTCGCGTTCTCCCAGGGCATAGCTATCATTCATATCTATGGCTTCAGAGAGCATTTCTTTTAAATCCTCTGCCTCATCCAGAAGATCAGCTGTATCAACACCAGAAAACTGCTCATTCCTCTGTATTGCTGCTTTCTCCTGATCTGATTCCTTCTCGTCGTAGCACTTTTCTTTTTCCCTGAAATTATTCTCTCTCTCTAAATCTTCTTCGGAGATTGCCCACATCCCGGTTTTTGAGGCACGCTCACGCATAGCGGAATCCATAGCAAGGCTTGGACTTAACCTGCTTATCCTGGACCTGGACTGACTCTGCTGCTTATCCAATTCTTCCGGCACAAAAAGAGCCTGTGATGCAAAAAGCCTCTTCCGTTCTCTGGATTCGTTATAGCCCTCGGCCATATATCTCATCATCTGCCCCATTGGAAGGACTGAATCGGGCACTTTTCCCAACTCTTTTTTAAAGCTTTCAAATACATCATCTGCCATGGATTTTTCCTCCTTCTTTCTCACTACCACACACAACAACATAAAAAGATCCGGAGTTTTTCTGCTAATAACCCCGGATCAGTAATATCTCTCTTCGCATGTAGTTATCACAGGAAACTATCTTTGATGAAACGTGCTTTTCCGCCCTCCTTGGCCTTATATAATGCCCCATCTGCTTTCTTATAAAGCTCTTCAAAATTGTGCCCCTGAGTATCCTCCGCAATTCCGATACTGCAGGTTATTCCCTTATCTCCATCAATGTCAGTGGTCTTAAGCTCATGGATAACGCTTCTGCACCTTCTCTCTGCAAAGCCGTCAGGCATATCACCAAGAACCAGTACCATGAACTCATCTCCACCAACCCTTCCGATAATGTCATCGGGATGGAAGTAGCCTCTTAGTATCTCGGAAAAGAGCTTTAGGACCTTATCTCCAGTCTGATGACCGAATTTGTCATTTACGTCCTTAAAGTCATCCAGGTCAAAGATGAACATAGTGCACTTAGCCCCAATTACCCTGCTTTCCAGGTAACTGCTGCACTTTTCCTCAAAAGAGATCTTGTTTAATAGACCTGTTAAAAGATCTGTCTGGCTCTTTTTGACAAGCTGTTCACTGTCCTCATGTCTTGATAATGCCATGGAGATTACCGCTGAGTAGCAGAAAAGAGAAGCAATTATTGAAAGAATGCTGATCACTATGTCGCTGAGAAACAGATCAGCTGATTTAACATGATAATCGTATACTAAAAAGACCGCCGCCAATGCCACCTTATAAATGATCAGTATCCACAGATAATCCATGTACAAAGTTGAGAGCATAAGCATTGCAACAGGAAAAAAGACTGCTCTGGATTGTCTGTAGGTGTTCGCGTCAGCTATGGAAAAAGAAAGAATTATAACGGTATAGAAGAACAGGGCGTAAATCCTGATCCTCCAGAAATCATATTTTATCTTGGGAGAAAGAAAATTATTAAGAATAATAAGAACTGCAAGAAGAACTATTGCAGGGATATAAACATAAAATGGAGTACTTCCATTTCCAAAGGCAAGTGCTACAGCAACAAAAATAACGCTCACAATAGCAAAAAAAGTCAGCAAACCACTGATAACACCGGCGTTATCGTGGGCCAACTTTTTCTTGTTAGTATCAATATAGTAGTTATTATCATCATAACTTTCGTAGAGTTTCTCTATCATAGTATCCTCAGATGTTTTTAACTACAAAACAATTGACATACTACCGCTATGATTACATTTTACCACAATTTCGACAAAAATTACTTGTCTCTCCAAATAATTCTTCCCT
>CAMVRW010000116.1 GCA_947169985.1 uncultured Butyrivibrio sp.
GATGAAATATTTCAGAGAGAATCTTCCAACAGAAGTTGCAGGTGCCAAGGTAGAAAAAGTTATCGATTATATCAACGGCTACGAGGATATTCCACCACAGAATGCACTTAGACTCTTCCTTGACAACGGATCATGGTTTGCTATAAGACCAAGCGGAACTGAGCCAAAGATCAAGTTCTACTTCTACTCAAATCAGAAGTCCAGAGAAGATGCTCTTAAGGTAAACGCAGATATCAAGGGAGCAATTCTTGATCTGATCAACTCTGTAGAGTAACAGGGCACAGCCCGGGGAAAAGAACTATTACTGAACGGAAGGGGAATAAAAGAATGAGCGATCATACACACGAACATACACATACTTATACACATGAGCATGGAAGTCATCACCATCACGATGAGCCTATCCCGGAGTCCAAGGACAGAATGGTAGCCCTTCTTGACTACAACTGCCAGCACAACGAGAGCCATGCATCAGAGCTGAAGCGACTTGCTGAGAAACTCAAAGACCAGGGATACGAAGCTGAAGCTGCCAAGGTTTCAGAGGCCTGCGACGCCTTTTCTAAAGGAAATGTAGCCCTCAGAGAAGCCCTCACAAAGTTAAAGGAGGGATAAAGTATGTGCTTATCTACCGCATTTAGGGATTCGAAACCAGACGAGGTTTTGATGGAAGATGTCAGTAAGATTGATATCGATGGCGAGAACGTGATCCTCACAGATCTTATGGGTGAAAAAAAGACCTTCAAAGGTCGCCTTACCTTTGCCGATTTAACCGGTGCTGTGATCAGGATAGATTGTTGATATCAATAAAACAAAGAATGCCGTGCACCATAGGGAGCACGGCATTTTTCGGCTTTACTCAACCGACTCTTTCATAGAGTACGGCATCGCTGTGGCGTCAGGGCGCTTCATGTTATCAAATCTCTTGATCATGAGAGGCTCCCAAATGTAATACATAAACTTGCCATCCAGATCGTAGTAGAACACTGCGAAAAGTATTCCGTAGACCAAAGCAGCAATCTTTAATATTTTGAATAAGAATCTGAATAATGTTTTCATGATCGTCTCCCCTTTAATTACCAGCTTCCACTGTCATCGAAATCAAGCAGTGTAGGATCAAGCGGCTCTTCGCGCATTACAGTGGTCATATAATCATTAATGATATCACGGATCTCTGCGCGGGAAACAGTTCTCTTGTCAGGAAGTGCATGTGGAACCCAGATTGCGTGGATGTTACGCTTTCTGAACTCATCCTCAAATACTCCGTGGATACCCTGCATTCCCTTACACTGAAGCTGATCATACATGATGACCATGTCACAGTTAAATCTTTCCATATAATCAAACAGAGAAAGAATATGCTCTTGACCACCAACAGCCATTGCACGCATGGGAGCTTTTTCATTGAACCAGGAAAGATCCTCAAGGGCATGCTCATAAGTGTCGGTTCTAAGGTACTGGTCAAACATAAGTGAATCCATGTTGATGACACAGTTGATACCCCAGCAGTTGTATGCCCATGTGCACCAGTGTGAGTAATAAAGCGGAGCGCAGCTCCATGCAATTGCACGGTGTCTTGTCTTTGGGAAGGTCTCGATCTTGTTCTTTACGCACTTGTCCATGATGCGCTTAACATGTGCATCCATGTCGTGCCAGATCTGTCTGTCGCCATCCTGTGAATAGTAGATTCTGTAAAGAGCCTGAGCAACACCGGTGATAGGATAGTAAGGAGTGTTGGCTGCAACATCCCATTTCTCCCACTCAAATTCAGTGAGCTTGTTGAAGTTCTTTGCGTGCTCAACATACAGATCCCAGTTCATCTTGATGCCGAAGTTCTCTTCAACAAACTTCCATGCGCCCTCAATCTCTTTCTGGCAGTGCTTCTGAACCAGAGGATCGTCATAGCGCATAGGCTGTGGCATAGCGTAGAGAGGACGGTTCAGGAACCAGTCCTGAAGTACTGAAGTAGCAACGGAACCGTCGCAGGCTTCGTTGGTTGTCAGCATTACAGGGCTGTAATCAGGGTAGTCATCCTGAACGAACAGTCCGTACTCAGCCTGACACATAGGACATGGATCTGATGGAAGTCCAATGGACTGAGCTGCGTCGATATAGTTAAGAACTGTATGGTTGTTTACATGAACTGAAACGAAGTAAGGGATCATCTCAAGAGCTACGTCATCAAGCTGATCTCTCCAGCCGTAAAAGATATTTCCGCTAAGGGTCTCGTTATGGGCAATGGTCTTTTTCCATAGCTCGTTTTCTTCTCCGCCGTGGAGCTTTTTGTCAGCCTCAAACATTCTCATGAACTGTCTGATGGTCTCGCTTACCATTCCGCGATAGTGCCAGGCGGAAGCCTTCATTGTCTCGCCTCTGGCGCCTTCAAGACCTCTGTCAAACCAATGCATAACAGTAAGATAGGTCTGGCCCATCCAGCGATATCTCATGGTACCTTTGGCGAATTCTACGATACCCTGAGGTCCGCCGCCATATTCCATGATATCGGTAACCATGTGAGCATAGTTGTAAAGCCAGATCATGTTGAAGTAATACATGGTATCCTTAAAGCCACGCCACTCACGGTGCTTGTAAAGGCCTGTGTTTCCAACATAGAGATCACCAAGACGCCTCTCTTCGTGGGGCTTTCCATACCAGAAATCCCTGGCCATCTTCTTGATGTCCTTTGGCTGGTTCTTTTCTTCGGGGCTCTTTTCTACTACGAAGAGCTCGCGATATTTAGCTTTTATGTCTTTTAATCCAAATGCCACTTGTGTTAGCCCTCCTTCTGTAGATTTTTAAGCTCAATACTTTCAACAAATGCCTGGAAACGAGTCCTTAACTGGCCCACGGCATTGTTGACATATTCTCTCTCAATGGAGCATACAGGATATCCAAAGTCTCTTGGGATAACAAGAGTATCGATGGTTCTTTCATAGCTCCAGTACTCGCAGAACTTCATCTGGGTGATGATGATGGCGTCAGCCTTATATTCCTTTGCCACATCAGCCAGGAACTGCTTTCTTTCACGCATTACATGCTGATCCATGAAACGAGGACACTGGCTGGTCTCAAGGTAATGACGGGCGATAGCGTAAAGAGGAGTCTCACCCTCTTTTACCACAATCTCTTCACGACCCGGAAGTGAGCCATAGCAGTGTCTGTCTGCAACGACCAAAGCTCCGCACTCCTCGATAAGCTTAACAAAGTCAGGATCGTCCATCTCAGAACCGGAAAGAACTACTTTGCATCTGTAGGTCTTCTTGGCGTCGGGAGTTCTGGTCTTAAGCTGCTCTGCAATATCTCTAAGCTTATCGATGATAAGATACTTTGGACATACCAGTGTGGCAAGCTGAATGACAGAGAATTCCCATCCTGTGATGGTTGGCTCATCAAGCTTACGATAGCTGCCTATCTCGCTTATGAGGCGACAGATTTCGTTGTGCTCCTCAATAGCCTTAAGAAGAGCTTCGTCACTTGTGTCGATATCGAAATGCTCCTTAAGCTTGTCAAGGACATGGGACTGTAACTGGCCCATGTAGTGTTCTATTGAATTTTCATTTTTCTTAAATGGAACATCCGTGAATTCACAGAAGAAGTCAGGATTCTTGATGATGTCCATCAGCTGAAGGTGTTCCTGGAATCTGCAGGTTACAGTGCAGGTCTCAGTAGCCATCTGGGCATCGAGGAAATTGAAACCTCCCTCCAGGGCTCTCTCCAAAAGACAACGACCATACATACAGGTACGGTTAGACATATAGTAGGTTGCCATGTCAGGCGATCCACTACGGGGTGCACGAAGACGTACAGAAAAACAACCCGGCAGGTCTAAAAGCACCTCAGGCATGAAGTAACAAGTGTAGCCCAAGGCGCGTTTGCCGTCAGCTTTTGCCTGACGAACCAGCGGATTATTAGCTTCCTGTAAAAGGTCTTCGAGCTCAAAAATGTGCACGAGATCTTTCATATTTAGCTCTATCTCCCCTCAAAAAGAATAAAAAAAGAAAAATACCATTGGCATTTTGCTAAAAAAATAACAATTTTTTATGAGGATATAATATCACATATTCACAAAATTTGAAAGATTGAAGCAACATACTTGTTAAAACTGCCCAAATAAATATAATTAAATATAGGGAATTATTTTTAGTTATAGGGGGAGATATGGCAAATAATACTGTGGTCATCGCACTTGCGGGAAAAGGTGGCGTTGGAAAGACGTCTCTTTCTGCTGCCATTGTGCGACTCCTTACTGAAAAGAGACCTGACGCCAAGATCCTGGCTATTGATGCGGATCCGGCGGTAGGTCTTTCTGTCGCCTTAGGGGTAGAAGTTAAGGAAACCCTTGACCAGATCAGGAAGAGAGTTGCAGAGGATGTGACCGGGAAATTAAAAGACACCCAGGACATCCTGGCAGAAGCCAAGTTCAGGTTATATGATGCCATGGCAGAGCAGAAGGGTTTTGCCTTCCTTGCCATTGGAAGACCGGAAGCAGCCGGATGCTATTGTGCGATCAACACTTATCTTAAGAAAGTAATAGAAATGCTGGTGGACGACTTTGACTATGTTGTCATCGACGGAGAGGCCGGCATAGAACAGATAAACAGAAGAGTTCTCGAAAAGGTCACCCATCTTATCTGCGTATCGGATCAGAGCCAGAAGGGACTGAAGATCATCGAGACAATAAGGGAAGTTGCTGACGAGCTTGTAATGTATGACGATATAGGGCTTATTGTCAACAGGGCTCCTCTACCGGAACGTATAACGGAGAAGGAGATTGGAGGAGTAAGGATAGTATCTGTTATTCCCCAGGACAATGCCATGACCGAGAACGACATTGAGGGACGAAGCGTATTTGAGCTTCCCAATGATACAGGAATATTAAAGGGCGTAGATGAGGCCCTTCAAAATCTAAATATTTATAAACAGGCATAGAAAGGAGGTAGCCGTGCAGGATTTAAAACATTTGATCAAATTTGAAAGTCTTTTGGATGATGCAGCCAATGATCTTGTGAAGGAAGCTCAGGCAGAAGGAAAGTATGCCATCGGATACACCTGCTATCACATGCCGGAGGTTCTACTTAATGTAGATAACTGTTTTTCAACCCGTATGAGAGCTCCGCGTACAGGTTCCATAGACATTTCAACCTATTACATGTCCAACTACACCTGCGAGTTTGCAAGAGCTCTTTTAGAGAGAGGTATTGAGGGAGGATATGAGTACCTTGATGCTATTGCAGGAGTAGATGCCTGCTCAGCCATGAACAGATGCTATGAGCACCTTGAGGTTCTGGACTGTAATCACAAACCACATTTCTTTGTAACTCACACCGATGTTCCCTACAAGGTTGAGAGCTACAATGTAGATCAGGTTGCAGCTCAGATGAGACTCAGAGTTCTGGATGTCATGCACGAGAAGCTTGGCACCGATGTATCAGATGAGGCTATCAGAAAGGCTGTAGAGGAGCACAACAAGCTCTGCAGAGTCATCACAGAGATAGGAAATTTCAGGAAGCTGGAGAATCCACCAATAACAGGATATGAATTCCATGTTATCTGTCTCGTAAGCTACTGTTGTCCTACTGCTAAGATCCTTCCACTGTTGGAGGAGACTCTTGAGGAGATCAGGAAAAGAAAACCTGACCCTAAGCCCTGGTACAGAGCAAGAGTTGCCATCGTTGGATCTGAGGTGGATGACCTGGATCTTACAAGGCTTCTTGAGGAGGCCGGAGCCATGGTAGTAGCTGACAGATACTGCTACGGTTCTTTCCCGGGAAGAGAAGAGATTATACTTAATGACGAAGAAGACGTGGTCAAGCAGATCGCAAGGCATTACATGATGACCAGCGAATGCCCAAGATACATGGCCGAGGAAAAGATACAGCAGAGGCGTGACACAGCAGACCGACTTGCTAAAGAGTATGGCGCAGACGGAATAGTCTATGAGCAGATGAAGTACTGTGACTTCTGGGCATTCGAAAGACCACTGGCAAGCCACATCCTCACTGAGGAGTATGGATGGCCAACCCTTTCCATCGACCGTTCCTACAACGTTCATAATTCAGGACAGCTCAGAACCCGTTTCCAGGCGTTTGTCGAGGCTCTTGAGATCAAGCGCATCAGGAGTAAAAAAGCGGAGAAGCAGGAGGTACCTGTATGAAATATATTGATCCCAAGTTCTTTCGAATGAAAGATCATATCGACTGGAAAGCTCAGGCTGACAATATGAAAGAGATCGCCGGAATTGTTGGCGAACTCATTAAGGAGACGGATTGGAAGGATGTTGCCAAGGCAGCCGGAAAGGATGCCCAGGGCTTAAAGAAACGTGTCCTTCACGAGGCAGATCTCCTGAAAAACATGTCACCTGAAGAAGTAAAGGAGCTGGTGCTTAACGGTGAGAAACAGCTTGGTAAGCTCTACGCCAATGGCAAGATGGCCACGGTTAGGCGCGAGTGGAGAGGTGTTAAGGATACCGGAGCGGACTTCTACGAGTGGGGAAGAATGTGGGCAATGCTTCTTGCCACCTTCTCAAAGGATCTGGTTCCTGCCATGATGGGGGCAGTTCATTACAGATGGATGATTTCCTACTTCTGCTGTCACTCCTTTATGGATAAGAACACCTTAGGTCTTCGCGGAAGAGCCCTTAAGATGCACCATGAGCTGATATATGCTATTTTCAGATATGTTGCTGAGAATCTGGTTCTTCTTATGAAGGCAGATCAGAAGGTTGGTAACAGCACAGACCTTTCCAAGAAGATAGTTCTTTTCGATGAGATGACCATGTCACAGATCATGGCCGGTTTCCCGGATCTTATCGGAATTCCTTACCAGCTTATGCCGGTGTTCCTTCTTTCCGAGATCGACCAGCTGGCATGTATGCCATACATTGATGCGATAGAGTCCTACGGACTTCCATCAGATACCTGCCCTGTTCCTTCATCTGAGTGCGGAGCTGTTGTGGCAGATGCTCTTCCACACATGGGAGCATGCTTCATTTCAAGTTCAATGCCCTGTGATGGTTCAGTAATGGCATCTTCCTATACAAGCAGAAGGTTCAAGGATCTTCCAACATATCATCTGGCATTCCCGGTAAGATATGAGGATGAATCCCTGATGGATGCAGCGGTAAAAGATATTAAGGGCTGTATCAAGTTTATCGAAGATAACACAGGAGCTAAGTGGAACTGGGATGCATACTTCTCAGCTATGAAGCGCTTCAATGAGGAGACAAAGTACGAACTCCAGAAATGGGAGATCAACCAGACTCCTACTCCACAGCTTATCGGACCTTGCTACGAGTTGTTCCGTAAGTGGAACTACGAGATGGATGGCGGTCTTGATCCAAGAATCATCTCAACCTTCAAGAAGGTCGACAAGATCATGATGAAGGCCTATGAGAACAAGGATGTGGCT
>CAMVRW010000117.1 GCA_947169985.1 uncultured Butyrivibrio sp.
AGCTCCTCGTCTGCAACATCCGCCTCAAGTGCGTCTATATCATCCAGCATACCTACGCTGGCATATTTTTCATCGTCAGTACAGCTAATGACAATGAAGGGCTTTTCACCCTCCTGGAACTGCATGTTATCAACACGAAAGAAGCTGTCCTCATGCTTGAAGATCCTTCTTTGCCCAAATTTTTCCCTTTGCTTTTCATTCAGTTCCTGGGGCTTTGCCCCATATTTCTCAAATAAGGATTCCACAAAGTCCATTCTCTTATTTAGCTCATCCTGGGTAAATTCTTTTCCCATAATCAAACCCTCTTTTCATAAAAAGAAATATCAGGAATCAATAACACTCTGTCTAGGATTAACAATGGCCACTCTGACCTTCTTGACCTGAGCCTTAACTGCTCCTGCCCATCTGTGGTGTCCGTTTATTATCATAAATCCCCCAACCTTCATCTTCTCAACGATGATAGGTTCAGGATAGATTCCGGAATTATTACCTTCCCTCAGGCATTCCACCGCCTCCTGACAGTACTTCTGTATGATCTTCTCATTAGGGCCGATATTGGCCATGGAGAATTCATCATCAGGATTGGGATGCATGTCGTCCGGAGAAAGATGATGCGTAAAAAGCCTCTCAAAAAAGCCTGCTTTGACAGTCTCATGAAGTCCGTTATATCTCTCTACATCTTCCAGTATTCTTTTAAAAAGTTCCGTCCTTGCTGCCATATTTAGCCCTCTTCTAATTTCCTAATGCGCTCTGCTTCGTTGATTATCTTTTCTGCCCAGTGTTCATCAGGCTCGCAAACCTGCAAAACCCTGTAACCATACTGTCTGGCATTTTTCACTACAATCTCCTCGTCATCAATGTGAAGAGAGATCCTGTAGTGAGAAGGCATTTTCTGAGGAAGAGTCGCCTCTCTGTTTCCCTGGACTTCTTTTTTATGCCTGTGCCCATTTACTATGCTGTCAAATTTTATTCCATAATTTCTGAACAAAGCCTTTATGTATGCCTCGGATCTGAAGGATGAGGTGTAGACCCAAACCTCAAATCCCCTTCTCTGGAGCTCATTTATAAGTTCCGGAGTCCCCTTTCGAAGCCGCTCCGGGAACATCTTGTTCAAGGGAAATCTCAGTTCCGGCTCAACCTCATGGGTGTCTTCATTAACGAAAAGAACTTCATCCAGGTCAAAAGAAATCTTCATAGTCCAACCTTCTTTCTCCACTCTTTATAGCCTGATGGTACAGCTGTAAAGTGAAGAAGATATCCTTCATCGGTTTTCTCAAGAACCTTGCAGTAAAGCTTTCCTCCTGCATCTATCTGTATATTGTCGTATATTTCAAGCTTTGCCTGAGTGTCGATCACCGCCATATCACTGGCAATAGAAGTAATTCCAGCATACAGATTTGTGGCATCTGCATGCTTTCCGTCCAGCTTGTGGAAAGTAACAGGGATCACCTGCTCAAGCTTATTTGGCATGGTACTCTTAACATCAACGGAAATGTTATAGGGTTCACCTATTCCGGTTACCTGAGTGAGGGTTATATCTGTTTCAACGCCCTTAGGACGCACCACTATCTCTTTTGCCACAGTAAGATCACTGTTCACAGCCGCTCTGGTACTGGAGGAAATAAGGATCTGACCGTTTATTGTGTAACTCTCAACTCTTCCTGTCAGGTTTACGTTGCTTCCAACAACGCCGTACTTGGTCCTCTTCTCGGAGCCAATATTTCCTACAATAACTTCACCGGTATTAATCCCTATGCCCATCTCAAGAACAGAGTATCCATGGTCCAGGTTCCACCTGTTGATGGAATCCATTCTTGCCTGCATGTCGATGGCTGCAGCAACAGCGTCGGATGCATGGGTCTTGGAATCAAGAGGCGCACCAAATATGGCAAAGATACCATCTCCCATAAACTCAATTATGGTTCCGCCACGTTTCTGGATAGCTTCAGTCATCTCGCCAAGATAATGGTTCAGCATTGTAATAAGCTCTGCCGGATCCATCCTCTCACTCATAGCTGTAAAGCCTCGCAGGTCGCTCATAAGAATGGTGAGATTCTTCTTTTTGCCACCAAGTGAAAGACCATCGGGTGTATCAAGAAGCTGCTTCACGATATCGTCTGAAAGGAATCGTCCAAAAGTCTCGTTAAGAAGCTTATTTCTAAGCTCAAGCTGTTTATTCAGGGCCTGTATCTTTTCCATGGACTTCACAGCATCCCTGAGGTCCATGAGCTCGCTAAGGTCGTTGAATACTGCTATTATCCCGACCTTTTTTCCTGCTTCCTGAAGGAAGGAGGTTACAACTCTAAGCTGCCTGACCTTATCTCCACACTTATAAGGCACGATCTTTTCATGGGTATGTTCCCTGTCATAGACCGCATCCAGGATAGTCTGGGTAAACTCGTCGTTGTCCTCACTGTCAAAGAAGCAGGCAGCAAACTTTTTCCCCTCAACCTCTTCCCTTTCAAATCCTAGTATTGAAAGCGCAGATGGATTACAGAAAGAAATTACGCCGTCAAAACCAATTGACATAACCCCCTCTGACATGTTCAGAATGATATTCTGCTGAATAAGAGCGGACGAATCAGGCATTGGCAATCCTCCAAAAGAGCTTTTGTCTGTACAAATTTGCCCGCTCTCCATTTTCGAAGAGCGGGCAACAGTTTTTAATCGTAAAGTTTTGATGAGTATTCCTGTGCCTTCTTCTTGATCTCATCATTTACAGACTGCCTAAGTTCAGCCTGAGCAGCGTCATAAACCAGCTTGCAGGCATTTACATACTCATATGTAAGTCTTCTGATCCTGAAGGAAAGGTGCTTAAGGATCATCTCGATCTTTGCAGGATTCTTCTGGAACAATTCCTCAAAATCATCTGTATAAATTGCTTCGAGCATTGTATTGTCTTCCAATGCTACAGCAGTGGCAGTTCTTGGCTCATTTCCAAGCATACCAACTTCTCCGAAGAACTTGTCGGCATAAAGAGTTGTAAGGCACTTCTCCTTTGGTGTTCCATAATCAGTATAGATGCCGATGGTTCCATAGTGGATGTCATACATGCATCTTCCCATCTCACCTTCTCTGAAGATAACTGTGCCCTTCTTATATTTTTCAACCTTCTTAGCAAAGCCATCCTTGTGTCCTGACTGTCCGGTCTCACGAAGGAACTCAGCACTAGGCTGATTTGACTTGCTCATAAGCTCATAGTTGGCAACGATCTTCTTGATCTTGTCAGCCAATGAAGGCTTACGCTCCTCATTAGCAGGGTAAAGCTCCTTAATAGTAGAACAAACCTCATTATATTCTCCGGTAAGTCTGGAAAGATTTCCGGCAAGCTCAGTAAGGATCAGCTTGATCTTATCAGGGTTGTTCTCAAAAAATCCCTTTACTTCGTCAAGCTTAAACTCAGACAGCTCTGTATCCTCTGAAGCTACAGCTGTAGCACTTCTTGGGAATGCATCAACCAGTGCCATCTCACCAAAGATATGGCCTTCCTTAACATCTGTGAGTTTCTGCTGGCTATCTGTCTCATAATTTGTGTAGATACCAACAGTCCCCTTGTCCACTACAAAAAAGCTCTCTCCGTTGTCTCCCTCACGGAAAATAACCTGTCCCTTAGCAAACTGCAAACTCATCCTGTTGTCCTTCCTTTCATACTTTATTCAGTCAATAAATAGTAAACACATAGTTATTATATCATATTTTTCGCCTTGCTCTTCTTTCATTTCTCTTGTATTTTACAAGATTTACGAAACAAATTATTGCAAGTATCAGCGAAACAAATGCTATGATCAAAATCCTCAAAACAAGCTTATTTATGTTGATAGCCTCGTAAGCTATTGCATACTCGGAAAATCTGTCTGTTTTGAAGGTAACGGTATTGGGATCACTTCCGATATCATCCAGAACATCCACTACTCCGTTATGATTTCTGATTACAAAGAACTTCCTTCCTGGCTTCTTATATTCATCAGGGATCGGAACAACTACTTCCAGCTCTGCTGCAGTATTATCAATAACTGTAGTAGTGCCTCCACTGGTCTTCATTATCAGAAAATCAAAGTAGCTGACAGGCTTATACCCAACCTTCTTCTGCATCAGCTTCTTGGTGTTCTCATCAACAGTAGCTGTATTCTCCGTGATATCAATGTTGAAGGATATAGGCTTTCCTTTAAGCACATCCATCTTCTCATCAGGTGTGAGAGTCTCGAACACTACATCCTCGAAGTTAATAAGAGTAGGCTGGCTGTGGTACAATGTCACGGCTGTTTCCTGCTTATCCTCTGCATAGGAATTGTTGACCGTGATCTGAAGTGTTCCATCTTCAAAGGCTTCCTTGAGCATTGGCATAACTGCGTTGTCGTTGACAAGTATCCTTAAAGTATCCTCGTCAAGATCATGCTTAGCCATTACGCCTCCGGTGTATACCGGTGTATTATCCGTAGTGATCTCAGTTGCAGGAATAAAGCTGTCATCCTCATATTCCTCTCCCTCAAGCTCAGTGACCTCTGTTGGGATTTCGGTTTCAACTATATTCTGTTCAGGAATAGCACCCTGCGCTGCAGTATCTGTATTGTACTCAGTCTTCTTCTGATCCTTTGATGTATCCTTCTTCTGAGCTGCCGGAACACTGGTATTGGAACCGGTATTATTCTTTGTAGAAGTATTATCCTTTGCAGGTGCCGGCTGAGGTTTTCTCTCGAAGCTGGCGGCGATGGTATGTGCACCCTTTACGTTGTTGAAAGTATAGCTTGATACTGCTCCGATATTCTTTCCATCAACTACTACGGCACTAATGTTGTAATCAGCCTGAGGAACGATGTTGTAGGTAACGCTTCCACCCTCTGTGATCACATAATCTCCGCTTGGAGTAATACTTCCTCCTACTGTTGCAATTCCGGAAAGAATTTTGTAGGTGTTTGCATTCTTCTTTCTGAAATTAGCTACGGCATTGACGTCGTTCCTGATCTCTTTAATGGTATACTTCAGATCTGTGGAAACAATCTGTCCGTTGATAGACCAGCCTGCAAACTCATATCCGTCATAGGCCTGGGCTGTAAGCTCAACCCTGCTGCCTTTATTGTAATTTCCTGCACCCTCGTACTTACCTGTATCCTGAGGATATACCGAAACATTTACGTTGCACTTAGCTCTGTTAAACACTGCGACGATGTTTCTGTCTGTAGTTATATTATTGATCTGTATAGAGGAGGAATTGCTGATTGTACTGTTATTCTCAACAAACCCGGCAAATTCATAGCCATCCCTTGCCTTGGCAGTAATTGTCATGCTTCCGCCGTAGGCTACCGACTGACTGTCTGTGATGGTTCCTGCATCACCATTGTTGACACTGGTCCTTACATAGCAGGTCTGTCTCTGGAATTTCGCCACCAGATTCCTGTCACTGGAGATATTGTCAAGCCTTAGCTGACCGCTGTTGGAAATAAGGTTTCCTCCCTCATACCAGCCAAGGAATGCATAATTATTGTTTGGAGAAGCCGATACAGTGCAGCTTCCACCGCTTCTTACAGCGCCGCCACCAGCTACAGCTCCGCCATCTGTAGGATCTCCCTTTACGCTGACCATGTAGTCAACTGACGTAACAGAAACCGACGCCGCATCTGCCATGGAAGGATCCTGACGAGAGGTTGCTATTACTGCAAAGGATGAAGCAGTCTCATTTGGAGAAATACTCAGTGTACCATTTGAATCAATAGTAGTATTTGCGCTCTGATTACCTGAAAGGGACCAGGAAACTGTAGGATCATAGCCATTTCCGCCCTGAACGGACACATCAAAGTTATAGCTCTTTCCCACAGGAAGCGTAATGGAACCCGGAATAATATCCACACTGGTGATGTAAGGTGTTGTGTCCTGAACAGTTATTGACAGGTTCACAATAGCAGTATGGTGCATCCTTATGTCGTTGGCTGAATAGAAGGTATAGCTTCCCAAATATGTTCCCGGCTGAAGATTTTCTCTGGGTGAAACAGAAAAGGTCACTGAATCTCCCGGATCCATATCAAGGCTTGGGGTTATATAGCCAATATCAAAGGCTGTATATTCATCCACCTCTGCCCATGTAAGCGGAAAAGAGGTGTTACCCACATTTACGACTGAAAACTGCTTCGCAGGAACAATACTGCCTGCCTCAACTGTTCCAAAGGAAATACTTGGGGTATAACATACAAGATTGTAATCAAATGGATCCGGCTCAGGTGGGGTCGGAGGATTTGGATTGTCCGGAAATACCGGATCAGTATGATAATCATCAGGATCCACCGGATCATCAGGATCTACAGGATCATCAGGATCTACAGGATCAATAAAGCCCGTAGCCCTGTCATCATCTTCACCGGCGTAAGATCTGATAATATCAAAGGCCGTCACACCCGAAAGAATGGTGCAGACAGAAAGAAGTATGGCACAGATTCGAAGCCAAAATGTTTTCTTCATGATAACCTCCCCTCAAAATACTTTTGTAATTTTATTTCACTTTAATTATTACAATACCATCAAACCGCATATTTATGTGGGTTTGAATCATTAAACTTTTATAACTTTTCGTTTATAATTAGTTTATGATATCCTAAAGGTACATAGATTTATACGAACACTAAAAAAAAGGGGCATTAAATCTTGTATATAAGCATAGAAAAACATATTCTTTCCAGCGCCATACTGAAAGTAGCACTGGTAAAGATACTGGCTGCTTTCTGCGAAGGTCTCTTAAGGATAATCCTTCAAAAGACCAGTTCCGCCACTCCTGACATGCTGGATATTTATTTATGGCGTTCACAGCTTGTCATATCTGCGCTCCAGATAATCCTAGTGGCAGTAATATTCTATTTTTCCTGGCAAAAGCTAAATCACTACATGAAGCTGGTCCCCAAAGAGGACCAGCAGGGATTTGGAGAGCTTCAAAAGGAATACCTTAAGGACAAGATAGCATCCCTTTCTGTTTCCTCTGTAAACAGACTCCTTCAGCTTTGGGCTGTTATCTTTATTGGAGCTGAGCTTATCTATGACTTCACTTCCATAATGTACAGGCGCTTCATAGCAATGCTTATGGATGCTCTATCAGCCAATTCAGGAATGAGCGACGGCACTTTCGTTATGCTCTACAACATGACTCACGGTTTTAAGTACATGGAGATCCTGGCTGCAATCCTGCTTGGAGTGGTCATGACAGGAATCTTTCTAAACGATAAGTACTTAAAGATTTCATCTCTTGTTATTCTTCTGTTATTTCTTTTATCCTTCGGGGTTCTTCAGATGCAGACGGTGTATCTGATGGGAAGAGAAATCGGAATTGTATGGACGTCACTTATTTACCACGTGACAGAGACTCTGGGACTTGTAATCTTGTCCCTGTATCTTACTAAAGCCTATAAAGGACT
>CAMVRW010000118.1 GCA_947169985.1 uncultured Butyrivibrio sp.
GTTTCTCTTCCAGAGTTAGCATCAGCTTCTTTCCTGCATCCGTGAAGCATATTAAGTTATATTTCCCTACCGTTAGTCTTTCCATACATCTTTTCTTTTAGCTTCTTTATCACAAGTCCGTAGTTATCCCTGTCATGGGGGAAGGTACAGTCCTTGCAGTTCTTTGTGCCCTTTTCTGAAATGAAATAGGTTCCTCCGCAGTCCTCCATGTCATATAAAGGACAGTAGCAGAACAGGCAGCTAAACTTTTCCTCGCCAAGTTTGTGACACGGGTAGTACTCGCATTCTTTATTCAAAAAGTATGTGCAATGTTTACTTTCAGCATTTTTTCTGCTACTGGTGTTCTGCCGCCCAGCCTCCAGCTGCCTCTTTACAGCCTTGTACATCTCGTCGTCCATTCCATAAAGTCCCTGAAGGACTCCGCTTTCCAGTACCTCACCAGGCTCTTTGCAGGAAACCTCACCCTTATCATCTATCATCAGGACTCTGTCTGAGATCATCAGTGCCAGTTCCAGCTCGTGAAGGGACATGATCACCGTAACACCCTTATCCGACAAGCCTCTAATGACTTCCATAAGTTCAAGTCTGTGGCGGATGTCCAGGTATGAGGTTGGTTCATCCATCACAAGATATTCCGGTTCCTGACATATCGCCCTGGCAATAAGAGTTCTCTGCTTCTGTCCATCACTAAGATCCGTGAAAGGCTTATCTGAAAAGCCTTCTATCTTCATAAGAGCTGCAGCTTCAAATGCTGCTTCCCTGTCCTTATCACTAAACAGGCCAAAGCCGTCGCTGTATGGAAGACGTCCTGACATAACCACATCCATTGCACTCATATGCTCAGGCTTTACCCTGTCTGTGTTAACAATTGACATTTTCTTCGACAGCTCTTTTAACGAGATGTTCTTAATGTCCTCCTCTCCGATATATGCTGCGCCGTCCAGGGGCTTAAGTTCCCCAAGGATAGTCTTAAGGAGCGTTGATTTTCCTCCACCGTTGGGGCCTATAAGGGATATGATCTCGCCTCTAGATACTTCAAGACTCACGTTCTTAACTATTATCTTTTTATGATATCCGGCAGACAATTTCTCAATTCTCATGATTCCTATGCCTCCTTACTATCATAAAAATTACTATTGGTGCGCCAAACAACGAGGTGACTGCCGAAATATTCAGCTCCGTCGGCGCAAATATCATCCTTGCCAGCAGGTCGCTTAATAGACAGAATATTGCTCCTGAAAGGAATGAAGCAGGAATCAGCACCACGGGTTTAGATGTACGAAGGGCCTCTCTCATGAGAAAAGGCACAGCAATTCCAATAAAGGAAACAGGCCCTGCGTAAGCCGTCACACACGCAGACAAGATGCTGGATAAAAGAATTATCAGCACTCTGCAAAGCTTAATATTAACTCCCACACTTCTGGCATAGGACTCCCCAAGCCTGAAGGCATCAAGGCTCTTTGCCATAAGCATCACTGCCACAAAAGAAACAGTCACAATTACTATGCAGTATATTGCCCCTTCCATGGTGGCTCCGGAAAAACTGCCCTGGGACCAGCTGTGAAGGTTCACGATATCGGAGTCATCTGCGAAAGCCACCAAAAAATCAGTAATAGCGCTGCAGATATAGCCTATCATTATTCCTGCAGCCAAAAGAGCCGCCATATTCTTGACCCTTTTGGAGAGCAGGATAATGAACATTGTTGCCAGTAAGGCTCCTGCAAAAGCCGCCAAAACCAGCATGTACCCCTTCACCGTAACGCCTCCTGCCACAAAGATGAGAAGCAAAGCCACCATCATCCTGGCTCCTGAGGAAACACCCAGAATATAAGGTCCTGCTATGGGGTTTGAAAAGTAGGTCTGCAAAAGAAATCCTGCCACAGCAAGAGCACCTCCCAAAACAAGAGCCATCACTGTTCTGGGAAAGCGTATATTCATTATGATGCTCCTTATCTTCTCATCTCCTGCCTTTGAAAACAGGATCTCAAGAACCTCTCTGGGGCTTATCTGTACGTTACCGATACATAGATTAGCCACAAAAGAGCTAAGGAGAATCAAGACCAGGATCGCAAATACTATGAAATTTCTTTTACTGCTTCGAGTTGGCATTCTTATCCGTTCCTGTTCTGAATTCAGTGGTAAAATCCGGCGCGTAGAGCTTTGACTTATCGTAACCGTTTTGTGAAACAGCCTCTCCAACAATGATCAATGCTGTCTTGTGTATGTCGTTCTTAACTGCCGTTTCATAAAGCGTCTCCAGAGTGCAGATAAAGCTCTTTTCCTGGGGCCAAGTAGCCTTATAGACTATGGCACAGGGAGTCTTAGGTGATATTCCGCTCTTAATTAGTCTTTCTGAAAGTCCCTTTGTATCAAAGCTGGACAAAAAGAACACCATGGTTGCTCCGTGGGATGCAAGAGCCTCGATGGACTCCTTCGCAGGAACAGGGGTCTTCCCTTCCATCCTGGTTATGATGACGCTCTGACTTACGCCCGGCAGAGTGTATTCCATGTTAAGAGCAGCTGCCGCTCCGCAAAAAGAGCTAACGCCAGGAGTCGAGTCATAGGAAATCCCAAGATCATCCAGGATATCCATCTGTTCCCTGATAGCGCCGTAAAGACAAGGGTCGCCGGTGTGTAATCGGATTGTTGTTTTACCCTCATTCTCTGCCGCTTTGATAAGTTCTATGACCTCATCAAGATTCAGCTTGCTGCTGTCGTGGATTTCACAGTTTTCTTTTGCATAGTCCAAAAGCTCAGGATTCACCAAAGATCCTGCGTATATTATCACATCAGCCTCTTCTATCAGGCTCTTTCCCCTAAGGGTTATCAGATCCTTTGCTCCTGGACCTGCGCCAACAAAATGTACCATAGCTTATCCTTCTATTTTTCCAAATGTTCTTATCCAGTCGTGGGCCTTGTCTGTGGCCACCAGCTCTGTGTTCTCATTTGCAAACACAATCACCTGGGCCTCTATTTTCCCATCAGACCACTCTTCCAGGTTTGATTTGATCCGGGAAACCATCTCATCGAACACCTCAGTTCCAACGCCCGCCTCATTTATGATCCGCACAGCTTCATCGGTCATAACACAGTTCATTACCTGTTCTTTTAGGCTCTCCTTATCTGGCAAAAGAGCTTTCGGCGAAATCCCATCAATTAGCTGAGACAAAACTTCCATCCTGTGATCACCATACATGGAGTGAGTGTTTCGTATGCCTCCTGCCACCTTTACGAGCTTGCCTATATGTCCCACAAAAAGAAGCTTTTTAAAGCCTTCTTCCAAGGCAATCCTGACTGTGTCATAAATAAAATTTGAGCTCATGATGGCTGTCTCTTCAGGGGTTCCGTATACCTCCTTCAAAAAGGTCAGGCCATAATTTCCTGGCGCTGCCAGAAGGATTTTGTTGCCTTCAGCTTTACGTACCCTGATCTCAGTCCTTATGGTATCCACAATAGCCTTGTCACTCATGGGTTCAACAATGCCTGTTGTTCCGAGGATGGAGATTCCTCCAACTATCCCAAGCCTGGGGTTAAAGGTCTTTTCCGCAAGGATCTCGCCTGTTGGAACACTGATGATAACACTGGCACCATATCCCTCTAATCCTGCACCCTTAAGGACTTCTCTTAGATTCTCTTCTATCATCTTCCTTGGGACAGAATTGATTGCAGCATTTCCGATTGGCTGGTCTAGCCCAGGCTTAGTCACCCTTCCAACGCCCTTTCCTCCATCAATGGAAATCTTTCCATCATCTGTAAGTCGTACCTGTGCATATATCATAGCTCCGGTAGTAATGTCAGGATCATCGCCCCCATCCTTTATGACACCGCAGGACACAGACTCTGCATCCCTTGTAATATCGATGATCTCTGCATTGAAGGGAATCCCTTTTGGAGTCTCTATTGTCACATTATGAATTTCTATGTCGTTAATCAGCATCAGAAGTGCCGCCTTGGAAGCTGCTGCTGCGCAGCTCCCTGTTGTAAAGCCACTTCTTAGCTTCGTTTCTTCTTTTCCCATTTATTATTCCAATTATGTAAATATCATATTCTTGGAGTTATTCTTCTGGTTGGGGCCTGAAGCCATCAACCTTGGTAGCTTAAATATTGTACAGTATTGAGTTACAGATGGCTGCTGCTACTGTACTGCCACCTTTTCTGCCACGGTTTACGATGTATGGGGTTGAACCGTCAAGAATAAGTTCCTTGGCCTCTACTACGTTCACAAACCCAACAGGAACTCCAATGATCAGAACCGGATCAAGTTTCTTTTCCTGAATAAGTTCATTGATCCTGATAAGGGCTGTTGGCGCGTTTCCTATAGCAAAGATTAGCGGTGCATCTAGCTCAGCAGCCTTGTCCATGCTGACAGTAGCTCTGGTAACTCCAAGCTCTTTAGCATTTAAAGCCACGTCTTCATCGGCCATAAAGCAATGTACTTCTCCGCCATACTCTGCCAGTTTCTTCTTGTTGATACCACTAAGAGCCATGTTTGTGTCTGTTACAATATGTGCACCATGACGGATTGCATTCTTTGCCTTAGTTATAACATCTTCTGAAAAGCATATGGTATCAGCGTATTCGAAGTCTGCCGTAGTATGGATCACACGAAGAATGGTGGGTAGAAGCTCCTCAGGAACCTTCTTTCCCATTTCTGCCAGTTCATTTTGTATTATGTTAAAGCTTTCCTTCTCAATTTCAGAAGGCTTCGTTATGTTAAAGTTCATAGTCCAATAGCCTCATAGATCAGTTCAAAATCCAAGTTCTCTCTAAGTACATCAGCCAGCTTCTCCAGCTCTCTTTCCCGGATCACAGATGCTGATTCCATAACCGGAATAGCTTTCTTCAATCCCTTTTTATCATAAAGAATCTCGAAGAGTTTCTGCGTAAATTCAGGTGAATCAAAGATTCCATGAATATAGGTTCCAAGGTTATTCTCAGATGCAATTACAGGGAAGATATCCTGGTCTGAGATAGTCTCACCCATATGAATCTCATATCCCTTAACCTCTTCATTTGAAAGAGGCTTAAATAGGCCTGTTAACTCACCAACTCTTCCCTGAACTTGTCTAAGATTCTTTTGCTCAAAAAATCTTGTTTTCACAGGTAGCAATTCTAGTCCCTCAGTAGCTCCGCCTCCTTCAAGCCCTTCGGGATCACTGATGTTCTCGCCCATCATCTGAAAGCCACCACAGATACCTATAACAGGCGTTCCATCATACGACAGTTCTTTTATCCGATCAAAAAGTCTCTGCTTCTTAAGCCATTTCAAGTCAGAAATGGTATTCTTGGTTCCAGGAAGTATGATCAGATCAGTTTCCTCCAAACCCTTTGGTTCATTCACATACCTTAACTCCACAAAAGGCATGGAATCAAAAATAGAAAAATCAGTGTAGTTGCTTATGAAAGGAAGTCTTATTACAGATATCTTTATCGACTTATCTTCTCCATATAAGCCGCAATGGCCTTCTAGGGCATCTCCGTCATCCAAGTCTTTAATGGAGCTTTTATTATTGATCTTAAGCCTTTCAGAAACGCTGTCCTCCTCATCAAGGTCCAGGGTCACAAAGGGCACAACTCCTGCAAAGGGAATGTCACTGTAGCCCTTGAACATCTCAAGCCCCGGCATCAAAAGAGCTTTATCCCCTCGGAACTTATTGATGATAAGGCCCTTTACTCTTTTCCTCTCATCCTCTGACATCAGATTTATTGTGCCAAGGAGCTGTGCAAATACTCCTCCGGGATCTATGTTTCCTACAAGAAGCACCGGAGCGTCAAGGATTTCTGCTAGACCCATGTTGACGATATCATTTTCCCGAAGGTTTATTTCCACAGGACTTCCTGCTCCTTCGATGACTATGATATCCGCCTCTTTGGAAAGTCGCTCATAGGCCTTTTTAATATCAGGGATGAAACTGGTTTTCTTTTTGAAATAATCTGCAGCCTTCATATTTGCCACAGGAAGACCATTCACGATGACTTGGGAAGTAGTATCTCCCATTGGTTTTAACAGTATGGGGTTCATGTCAAAGGATGGCTCCATCCCGGCAGCAAAGGCCTGCAGTGCCTGAGCCCTTCCTATCTCTTTTCCATCCTTAGTTACATAGGAATTAAGCGCCATATTCTGGGATTTAAATGGCGCCACTCTATATCCGTCCTGACGAAGCACCCGAAGGATACCTGCTGTCAATATGCTTTTTCCGACACCTGACATGGTGCCCTGAATCATGATATTTTTTGCCAAAGTTTACTCACCTTAATCTGTGTAAGAACTCTGTCTCGTCTTCACTGATGCTTATAACTTCGTGTAAATTCTCAATTATGGATCCTGTGCGATCTGTGTACTGATATAGAGATTTGTCAGTGTACCAGACACTACCGTCTTTAATCGCCTTAAAATCCTTAAAGCTTGAATTCTCGTTGCATAGCTCTTGAAGCGATTCTGGCGCATCTGCCACAGCGCTGTTGTAGATCAGAATGTCAGCATCCAGAGCATACTGATAAAATGCCTCCATGCTGATGGTGATCTGACCCTTTGAACTGTCGTCATCCCCCGTGTCTGGAGCAAGATAGGTTCCGCCTGCCATTGTCACTATCTTAGCCAGGTAGTCATTCTTCTTTCTGGTCACAAGCTGGTGGTTTGAATTAACATAGAAGAAGGCTACAGATTTTCCTGATGAATTCGTGTTTTTAATCTGCTCCACTAGTCCTTGCTGCGCCTCAAAAGCCTCCTGCGCCTTTCCTTCTTTCCCGCAAAGAGCGCCATAAACCTTTATCCACTCGCACCTTCCAAGAGGATCCTCCTCATAACTGGACCTGTCCACAAAGACAGGGATTCCAATCTTTTCTATCTTTTCCTGAACCTTGGGCACATGAAGGATCATGGTATTCTCCACAGCCAGATCAATATCGTCCATTACCATTTTCTCATAGTCAGGAGCGCTGTACTTTCCACCATAAATAAGGCTCCCCTCATCCATGGCCTTCCTGGCAGTTTCTATATACCAGTCATCTCTTTCAATTCCTGATAGTCTTATGCTGTCAACCGCATCTAAAGCATCAAAATGACACATAGCTCCCGATGCTGCCAGATAGATGCGATCCAGAGGCATGTTTAATACTATTATGTCTTCCCCGACACCTTCAGGGGGGACCTTTCCCTCTGGCACCAGCAGATAGTTCCTGCCATCATTTACAGATATAACCGTGTACCCTTCAGAATATCTGTGGATAGCAAAACTCTTCGCATACTGGTTTTCTTCTGTCCTTTCAAAGGTTAATCCGGAAATCGCCGGAACCCTTGAAACATCACTTTCTACAAAAGTACTATCAGTTTCCTCCGAAAGCTCTTTTACCGGATCATCAAGTGAAAATCTCAAGGTGTAATCAATAAG
>CAMVRW010000119.1 GCA_947169985.1 uncultured Butyrivibrio sp.
TGGAAGACTCAGGCTGACAACGGCTCTTTATACAACACTCCTAACTGCTGGAGCATCTACATGTGCGGCCTTGTGTTTAAGTGGCTTAAGGCTCAGGGCGGTCTTGAGGTGATGAAGAAGAGAAATGAAGCAAAGGCTAAGATCCTTTACGATTATCTTGATCAGAGCAAGATGTTTAAGGGAACAGTAAGACCAGAGGATCGTTCACTTATGAATGTTCCATTTATTACTGATTCTGAGGAGCTCAATGCCAAGTTCATCGCTGAGGCAACTAAGGCAGGCTTCGTAAGTCTTAAGGGACACAGAACTGTTGGCGGAATGAGAGCAAGTATCTATAATGCTATGCCACAGGAAGGTGTACAGAAGCTCGTTGATTTCATGAATGAATTTGAAAAGAACAACTAACAGGAGGCTGATATAGATGTACAAGTATAAATGTTTAAACCCAATCGCTAAGATCGGTCTTAACAATTTCTCTGATCAGTACACAGCGGTTGATAATGTAGACGAAGCAGAAGGCATTCTTGTTAGAAGCGCCAATATGCTTGAAATGGACTTTTCCGATACTCTTCTTGCTATAGCAAGAGCTGGAGCAGGAGTAAATAACATTCCTCTCGATAAGTGCACACAGCAGGGAATTGTTGTTTTCAATACCCCGGGAGCTAATGCGAACGGCGTAAAAGAGATGGTTCTTGCTGCAATGCTCATTGCTTCAAGAGATATTATCGGCGGTACTGAGTGGGTTAAGGCTAATGCGGGAGATCCTGAGATCGCAAAGCTTACTGAGAAATCCAAGAAGAAGTTTGCTGGAACTGAGATCTTCGGTAAGAAGCTTGGTATCATCGGACTTGGCGCTATCGGCGTACGTGTGGCTAATGCTGCAAGACAGCTCGGTATGGAGGTTTATGGATATGATCCATATCTCTCAATCGATGCTGCATGGAGACTTTCTTCAGATGTTAAGCACGTTACCAATGTGGATGATATCTATTCAAAGTGCGATATCATCACAATCCATGTACCTGCTCTTGATTCTACAAAGGGTATGATCAACAAGGATGCCATTGCTAAGATGAAGAAGGGCGTAATCCTTATCAACCTTGCAAGAGATATCCTTTGCAACGAAGCTGATGTTCTTTCAGGTATCAATGCAGGTAAGATCAGAAAGTATGTTACAGACTTCCCGAACCCTGTAATTGCAGGTCATGATGGTTGTATTGTTATCCCTCATCTTGGTGCTTCAACTGAGGAGTCAGAGGATAACTGTGCTGTTAAGGCAGTTCTTGAGCTTAAGGATTATCTTGAAAATGGAAACATCAACAATTCAGTTAATTTCCCTAATTGCGATATGGGAATCTGTGACAAGCCAAGAGTAGCTATTTTCCACAAGAATGTAGCTAACATGATCAGTCAGTTTACAACAGTGCTCGGCGGCGCAGGTATGAACATCTCAGACATGACAAATAAGTCCAGAGGTGACTACGCATATACTCTTATTGATCTGGAAGATACAGTTACAGATGACATTGTAAAGAAGCTGTCTAAGGTTGATGGAGTAATCAGAGTAAGAGTGGTAAGAAAAGACGTATAAATACGGTAAAATATAGTAAAATAGTGGGAGAGATTTTGGAAAGACAAGATCTCTCCCAAACTTTTTGATATGGAGGAGACAAAATGGCAGATATAAAGCCTTTTAAAGCCTTTAGACCTGTTGCGGATAAGGTATCAAAAATAGCAGCCCTTCCTTATGATGTATATAACAGACAGGAAGCGAGAGCGGTTGTGGAAAAGAATCCTGATTCCTTCCTTGCTATTGACAGGCCGGAAACTTTTTTTGAACCTGATCACGATATGTATGCTCCGGAAGTCTACGATAAGGCAAAGGAGCAGCTTTGGGGCAGGATAGAAAAAGGGGATTTTGTACAGGACGAAGCTAATTCCTACTATATTTATGAACTTACTATGGATGGCAGGAGTCAGACGGGCATCGTGGCTGTTGCATCTATAGATGACTATTTAAATGGCGTTATAAAAAAGCATGAAAACACCAGAGAAGAAAAGGAAAAGGACAGAATAAACCATGTCTATACCTGTAAGGCACAGACTGGCCCGATTTTCCTTTGCTACAGAGACAATGCCACTATCAACGAGATAGTTGACAGGGTTAAAACGGTGGATGAGCCTGTTTACGACTTCACTTCAGAAGATGGAGTAAGACACAGGGTTTGGTTGATGGGAGACGAGGAAGAGAACAACATGATCTGCCGAGTGTTTACTTCCATTAATGACATTTACATCGCTGACGGACACCACAGATGCGCTTCAGCTGTTAAGGTTGGCCTTAAGATGAGGCAGGAAAAAGGTGATCAGTACAAAAAGAATCTTGAAGCGGATTATTTTCTGTCAGTTCTTTTCCCTGAGTCTGAGCTTATGATCATGGATTACAACAGGGTAGTTAAGGACCTTAACGGATTGACTCCTGAAGAATTTCTTTCTGTGCTTTCAAAGAAGTTCGATGTTAAAAAGGAAGAAGCGGCAGTAAAACCTTCCAAGAAGGGTGAATTTGGATTATTCCTTGATGGATGTTGGTTCAGGTTAAATGCCCATGATGACATCACAAGCGACGATCCTGTAGAGGGTCTGGATGTATCTGTTCTGCAGAATCAGGTTCTTTTCCCTGTCCTTGGCATTGAGGATCCTAAGACTGATAAGAGAATAGATTTTGTTGGCGGAATACGAGGCCTTAAGGAACTTGAAAGACGCTGCAAGACTGATATGTGCCTTGCTTTTTCAATGTATCCGACCAGCATAAATGAGCTTTTTGAGGTGGCAGATGCAGGAAAACTCATGCCTCCAAAGTCCACCTGGTTTGAACCTAAGCTTCTTAGCGGATTGTTTCTGCACGATATACGCGGTATTGTGGTACAATGAATGATATAAGGTCAAAAAGTCTTAAATGTGTAAATAAATTTTAACTTCATGGGAGGGACCACTTTGAATAATAAGTTATACAAAATGATGAACTGGCCGGAAATTGAGGAGATTATCTACTCTGATGGTGATAATCCCCACAGGATACTTGGCGCCCATAAGGTGGGAAGCAGCTACCTTATCCAGGCTTTTTATCCTGATGCAGAGTCAATGCAGGTTTATATTGAGAATTCTAAAAAGAGCTATGAAATGGAACTGGCTGATGAAGCTGGATTCTATGCTGCAATTGTTCCCTATGTGGACAAGCTTAAGTATTACTTTGTGATAAAAGATACTGAGGGCAACGAGAGGAAGGTTGTTGATCCATATGCTTTCGATGCTCTTATGGATAGAGAGGATTTCATAAAACTTGGAAGTGGCATTCATTACCATATTTATGAAAAGCTTGGAGCACACCTGATGACCAGAAATGGTGTTAAGGGGTGTGAGTTCTGCGTTTGGGCTCCATCTGCAGCAAGAGTCAGCGTCATTGGTGATTTCAACACCTGGGATGGAAGAGTATGTCAGATGCATAGGCTTGATCCTATTGGTGTTTTCGAGATCTTCATTCCCGGAGCCAAGGAAGGGGATGGCTATCAGTTTGAGATTAAGACAAGAAGTGGTCTTATCCTGAAGAGGCCTGATCCTTATGCTACAAAGTCCAGGGGAGAAAATGGCTCTATTTCTGTGATCAATGACATTAAGCCTATTAAGTGGACTGATGATAAGTGGATCACTGCAAGGAAGAAGTTCAACAGGGATGAGGATCCTCTTTCAATCTGTGAGATTTCCCTTGAGGCTTTTGCAGGAAGACATGAGGGAAAAGGATCCATGGAGGAGATCACAGCTGACGTGCTTGAGTATGTTCAGAATCATGGCTTTGACACCATTGAACTTATGCCTGTAATGAAGCACGTTCCGGGACATTTCTATCATATCCTTAACTTCTTTGCTTTAGATGATAGCAATGGCTCAGCAGCTGAATTTATGAAGTTTGTTGATACCATGCACCAGGCAGGTATCAGGGTACTTCTCGACTGGGTACCTACCTTCTTCCCTAAATCAAGCTGCGGTCTTTCCGATTTTGATGGAAGAACTCTTTATGAATATGCTGATCCCAGGGTGGGAATCCATCCAAAGTCAGGCGATCTGATATTTGATTATGGTAGAAAAGAAGTATCTAACTTCCTTATATCTAATGCTTTGTTCTGGATTGAGAACTTCCATATTGATGGAATCAGAACCTCAGATATCTCCAGAATCCTTTATCTTGATTACGACAGGAAACCTGGAGAATGGATGCCTAACATCTATGGAGGAAATGAGAACCTTGAGGCTTTGGAATTCCTGAAGCAGTTTACAACCGTACTTCATAAGGATAATCCTGGAGTATTGCTTCTTACAAAAGAGACTGCCTGCTGGCCTCACGTTACCGATGAGATTGATAACGGCGGTCTTGGCTTTGACTACAAATGGAATAATGGCTGGACCAGGGACTTCCTTGCGTACATGGAAAATGACCCTCTCTTCAGGGCTGGACACCATGATGAGGTTACCTTCAGCCTTATTTACAGCTATACAGAGAGATTTATCCTGGCATTTACTCATGAGGATCTTGAAAAAGGCCTTGAGGGACTTTACTATAGAATGCCCGGAGATACATCTAAGAAGATGGCGAACCTTCGCCTTGCTATCAGCTTTATGATGGTTCATCCCGGAAGAAAGCACCTGTACATGGAGCCTGACGCCCTGACAATTGACCAGGCTGTATTTGTGGAGAATCTTGTAAAGAAGCTCAATGACCTCTACTATGCAAATCCTGCTCTTCATATTTATGACAACAATGAGGGTGGATTTGAGTGGATCAATGTGCTTGCCTCTGATGAGTGCATGCTTGCCTTTGTGAGAAAGACTGAAAGCGACAAAGAAATGCTGGTTGTTGTAGCAAATATGGCCGGCGTTGAGAGACAGTTTGAGATAGGCGTTCCTGCTGATGGAAGATATCTGGAGATCTTTAATTCAGATGATGTTTCTTTTGGTGGAACAGGCATGATAAATGAGGGCAAGAGAGAGGCTAAGAGGAAGGAAGTGGACGGAAGGAATTACTCCATTGGCCTTCAGATGGCTCCTGTATCTCTTTCTATCTTTAGCTACACTCCTTACACTGAGCAGGAGAAGAAGATAAGAGCAATCAAGGAAGAGGAAGAGATCAAGAAGGAAAAGGAGCGCCAGGAGAGAATAGCTGAGCTCAAGGAGAGGCAGAGCCTTGAGGAGGAGAGACTTCTTAAGGAACTGAAGCTCAAGTATGAAAAAGAACTTTTGGAGCAGGAGAAGGCCATCGAAGAAAAATACGAAAAGATCGAAGAAGAGAGGATCTTCAGTATTGTATCCAAAGAGGCTTTGAAGAGCGTGACCAAGAAGGCACCTGCAAAGAAGAGCGCAGGAAAGACTACCGCGAAGAAGACCACAACAAAGAAAGCGTCTACTTCTAAGAAAGCAGCTCCAAAGAAACCTGATACAAAGTAAAGTACCTGCTTGTAAATTCTCAAAGGGCACATTATAATGAGTGATGTGCCCTTTTTATTGGGTTTATGAACGAGCTGGAATAGCGCAGTCGGTAGCGCAACTGATTCGTAATCAGTAGGTCGAGGGTTCAAGTCCCTTTTCCAGCTCTCTTTTATTGCAATAAATTGGTACAGCGATAATATCTGTGATATAATATAATGTCGTATTGTTGATGTTATCAAATTCAATCAAAATATAATGTTTAGAGAGGGTTATCAGAAATGAAAGAACTTCAGGATTATGTACGTACAATACCGGATTTTCCAGAGAAAGGAATAATGTTCAGGGATATCACATCAGTTCTTCAGGATCCTGATGGATTCAAGCTTGCTATCGACAAGATGCAGGACCTTGTTAAGGATCTTGATTTTGATGTTGTTCTCGGAGCTGAGTCAAGAGGCTTTATCTTCAGTGCTCCTATTGCATATAACAGAGGAAAGGCTCTTGTTCCTGTTCGTAAGAAGGGTAAGCTTCCTTGCGAGACAGTTGAAGTATCCTATGATCTTGAGTATGGTCAGGCTACTTTAGAGCTTCACAAGGATTCAATCCAGCCTGGACAGAAGGTTCTTCTTGTGGACGACCTTATGGCAACAGGTGGAACTATCGAGGCTATGATCAAGCTTGTTGAGATGCTTGGCGGTGAGGTTGCCGGAATTCTTGTACTTATGGAGCTTAAGGGCCTCAAGGGAAGAGAGAGACTTAGCAAATACAGATTAGATGCAGCGCTTAGCTACGAAGGGAAGTAATCTTTAATGGCGCAAAACTTCGATGACGGAAAAATTGAAGCCACTCCTGAGTTTCAGTCTCCGGATTGCCTATATAAGGGTCTTATCGAAAGGGTAAGAAAGTATCACCCTTCAGATGATATTTCTCTTATTGAAAAGGCATATCATCAGGCGGCTGCTGCCCATGAGGGACAGACACGTAAGTCGGGTGAACCTTATATCATTCACCCTCTTTGTGTTGCAATTATCCTGGCTGACCTGGAAATGGATAAAGAGACCATTGCAGCAGGTCTTCTTCATGATGTCGTTGAAGATACCATTTGCACCAATGAAGAGATTGAACAGACCTTTGGAACAGACGTAGCACTACTTGTTGACGGTGTTACCAAACTGACAGCTTTGCAGCTGACTACAGATAATACTAATAAAACTCAGGAACAGATCGATATGCAGGCTCAGAACCTGCGTAAGATGTTCCTTGCTATGGCTAAAGATATCCGTGTCATCCTTATTAAGCTGGCGGACAGACTCCATAATATGAGAACTCTGGCCCATATGCCACCTGAGAAGCAGCAAAGAATTGCGCAGGAGACGTTGGATATCTATTCACCTATTGCAGGAAGACTTGGTATCAGCAGGATCAAGGTTGAACTTGATGACCTTTCACTTAAATATCTGATGCCTGATGTATACAGGGATCTGGTAGATAAGGTTGCTATCAGAAAGAGCGAGCGTGAGCGCTACGTTGAAGAGATCTGTGAGAATGTTCGAAAGAACATAGCTGACGCTGGTATCAAGGCAGAAGTTAACGGAAGAGTTAAGCATTTCTTCAGTATCTACAAGAAGATGCGAAACCAGAACAAGACCCTTGACCAGATCTATGATCTTTTTGCTATCCGTATTATTGTTGATACTGTGAAGGACTGCTATGCAGCCCTTGGTGTAATCCATGAATTATATAAGCCTATTCCCGGTAGATTCAAGGATTATATAGCGATGCCAAAGCCCAATATGTACCAGTCACTTCATACAACTCTGATTGGTCAGACAGGTCAGCCTTTTGAGATCCAGATCAGAACCTATGATATGCACAGGGCTGCTGAATACGGTATT
>CAMVRW010000120.1 GCA_947169985.1 uncultured Butyrivibrio sp.
TGGTAAGGCCTGTCAGTACACACTTACCGTTAAGGTCACGAAGACCTCTTTTAACATCATATTTATAAAAAAGTTCGTTCTCAATACGGTCGGCTTCTTCTGAAAGCCTTGAAAGTTCAACAATTTCAGGTGTGATTTCTGAGTAAACACCCTTACCTAGATCCATGCGCACCTCCGATTGAATTTATTAAATATATTGTATCAGATTCCGAGGAAGTTTTTAACAGCTCCTTCCATCTCAGTTTTATCAACTACTGTCTTGTGACGGATCTGGGCATTTCTGATGGACGTTACTGCCTCAGGAATCTCCACTCCTGATACTTCTGAAAGCTCGTCAGCCAGTGCAAAGTCGTCCTTGCTCTCATCGCCGCGGCCAAGGGCATTCATTACGCTCCTTGTAAACTTGTATGGGCTTGCTGTTGAGGCAATAACTGTAACTGTATTGTCTTTTGTCTCGGCCTTGTACTTTCCGTAAACAGAAGCTGCAACAGCTGTATGTGTATCGATAAGATAGCCTGAATTATCAAACAGATCCTTGATAGTAGCAAAGGTCTCTTCCTCTGTAGCAAAACCGCCAAAGAAATCAGAGAGCTTACTTCTCATGGCATCTGTGATCTCGTACTTACCGTTTTCTGTGAGCTGTTTCATATAAGCAGCATCAGCCTCAGCGCTGTCACCTGCGATGTGATAGATGAGTCTTTCAAGGTTTGAAGAGATCAGGATATCCATTGAAGGTGAGCTTGTGAGAACGAACTCACGGTTTCTGTCGTACTCTCCTGTCTGGAAGAAATCGAACAGAACCTTATTTGAGTTTGATGCGCAGATAAGCTTAGCAATAGGCACACCCATGTTCTTAGCATAGTATGCAGCAAGGATGTTACCGAAGTTACCTGTAGGAACTACTACATTGATAGGGTCTCCATCAGCAATTCTGCCTTCCTTCAAAAGCTTTCCATAGGAATAAACATAATAAACGATCTGAGGAACAAGTCTTCCGATATTGATGGAGTTAGCTGATGAGAACTGGAATCCCTTGCTGTCCATAAGCGCTGCCAGCTCAGGATCGGTAAAGATCTTCTTAACTCCTGTCTGAGCGTCGTCAAAGTTTCCTTCGATTCCGATAACGCAGGTGTTGTCGCCTTCCTGTGTAACCATCTGCTGTTCCTGAATAGGGCTTACACCGTGCTTTGGATAAAAGACAATGATCCTGGTTCCGGGAACCTTTGCAAATCCTGCAAGTGCTGCCTTTCCGGTATCTCCACTGGTTGCAGTAAGGATTACGATCTCGTTCTTAACATTATTCTTTTTAGCTGCTGTGGTCATGAGGTATGGCAGGATTGAAAGGGCCATATCCTTAAAGGCGATAGTTGCGCCGTGATATAACTCAAGGAAATATGCTCCGCCAGCTTCAGAAAGTGGCGCGATCTCCTCTGTGTCAAACTTAGAATCATAAGCATGAGAAATGCAGTACTTAAGCTCCTCTTCTGTATAATCTGTTAAAAGAAGCTTCATTACTTCATAGGCTGTATCCTGATAGGAAAGACCTGATAATTCTCTAAGTGATTTTTCTAAACGAGGGATAAAGGATGGAACGTAAAGACCGCCGTCCGGGGCCAGACCTCTTAAGATTGCTTCGGAAGCCTTGATGTTTTCCTTGTTGCCTCTGGTACTTGAATAGTAAACTTCTTTTGACATATTCTCCTCCATTTTGACACACCTGTGCATAATCATATAAAATATATGCATAACTTATTACTTTGGCTCTTTAGCAACTTAGTATATCATAATGTGTCTTCATTTGGGGGAAAAATGAGCAAAAAAAATTATATTGGTGTATATTCCACGGCTTTGAAAGATGGCACACCCTCCTACAGAGCATCCATCACCTATCAGGGCAGACACATTTCCCTTGGAAGCTTTGACGATATCAAAAAAGCTGCCACTGCCTACAAGGAAGCAGCTGCTATTTTAGACAATCCCTCTTTTTCCATTGATTCCTACAAAAAAAATAAGGCCCTTCCCTTTGAGAAGTGCGTAAGTCTCATAAATTTCCGGGACAAGGGCATGTATATAGCTAATCCTATTTATCTGGAAAAGAAATACTTCCTGTATTATCTTTCTCCCAGTCAGGTACTGAAATTCGACATTGAAGATCTCTTTTACTACTCCTCCCACAAGATCATGCAAAGGGGTTCCCATCTGTTCGTGGCAGATTACGGAAGTCAGCTCTCAGTTCTCCAGAGGTACGGTATAAAGAGCTATGCCGTGGAGGGCCGTGACTACCGCTTTGCCAACGAGGATCCCAACGACCTTCGCTACGAGAACATCATCATCCTCAACAGATATCGCGGAGTAAGGCAGTTTGCAGAGAAAGGCTTCCTTAAGTACAAAGCCATCATCCACATCAAGAGCAACTACGTTGTCGGCAAGTACAATTCTGAAGCCGAAGCAGCCATCGCCTACAACAAGGCGGCAGACATTCTCATCAAGAACGGGATCAAAAAGAACTTCCAGCTCAACTACGTGGAAGACCTCTCACCCTCCCAGTACGCCGACATCTACATGAAGGTCAAGATCGCACCTTCCATATATGAAATAAGGGCTTAATCCCTGGGACGCATGTAGAAATTGCCCAGCATCTCTTCAGTTCTTACGGAATTGATGAAGGCATTTGGGTCGATTTCACGGATCTTAGGGATTATTTTTCTTGTATCTGAAGCGCTTACGATTGAGTAAACGATCTTTTTATTCTTATGGGCAAAAGAACCTTCTCCGTCAATCAGGGTTGCACCATGACCACAGGTTGAGTAGATCATCTTGCATACCCGGTCCGGAACATCAGTTATTATGAAAAGCGTACGCTGCTGATAGGTCCTGTACAGCATGTGGAGGGCCTGGGTTGAAACGTACTGGAAAATCATTGAATAAAGCGCCTTGTCCCAACCAAAAAGGAAACCTGCAATTGCCAGGATCACGATGTTTCCTCCTAGAATATAAGGGAAAGCATCCACGCCCTTTTTCTGAGAAAGGTAAATGGAAATAAAGTCCGTTCCACCGCTGGTGGCGTCAACGTTAAGGCACATAGTTATGGCAATGGCATTTAGGATTCCACCAAAAACTGCCACAAGAAGTGGATCGTGAGTTAATGAATAATGGGGCAACAGATCAACGAAGAAACCATTTGCCAGCACCATGATCATGGAAAAGAGGGTGAACTTCTTTCCAATAAATCTGAATCCTATATACACAGGAATTGCGTTCATAAGCACGTTGATAGGCGTATAGGGAATGGAAAGCCCCAGATACTTAAGAGCACTTCGCTGAATGATAATGGTAAGACCTGTTGCTCCTCCTGGATACAGACCGCCTGCATTTACGAAGGTGTTGATGTTCATAGCCATAAGAAATGCTGCAAGAAGCACAACCAGAAGCCTTATCAGTTCCTTCCTGACAGCAGTCCTGGTAATCCTGGTAGTATTCTTAAAGCTGTATGACTTTGGTGACATGGGAAAACCTCTGTTTTCTAAAATTTAAGGCAGCTGGACACGACTTTAATTTTCGGAGATCTGGTCGACGCGGTCGGCGTACTTGATCTTGAAGATCCTTCTGAGGGATTCGTCTATTCTGCTCTCGGAGATGCTTCCGCTCTGAACTGCGGATAAGAGCGCTTCGTAGCTCTCGGTGAAATTCTCAGGAACACAGATCATATCTGCACCGGCGTTGATGGCTGCAACAGCAGCTTCGCTGGAGGTGTAATACTCGGTTATGGCACCTTCGCTTAAGGGCGCTGTGATAACAATGCCATCAAAGCCAAGGGTTCCTCGAAGTTCCTCTCCTATCATAGTTCCGGAAAGAGATGCCGGAGTGTTGTCCCCGGTAACCTGAGGGAAAGATGCATTGGTGACCATGATGGCGTTGCAGGATCCGGAATCTATGGCCTCCTTGAAGGCTTCGTACTGGCTGAGCACCAGGTCATCCTTGGAAACATCAATAGCTGCCATCTCAGATGCAGTGTCTGCCTTTGCAGGGAATAAAGCTCCACAGGCTGTTATACCTGATTCCTTAAGTCCCAGGGCGTAGGCAGAGGCGTTCTTCTTAACTGTTCCAGGCTCCTGGCCAAACAGGCTCTCTTCAGAAACCTCGACAGAAGGCATCACAGCAAAATTGAAGCTGTACTTAAAGAGCTGTGAACCAACATCCAAACCTGCAGAATGGGAAGTTTCCTCATCGGTGATCTCCTGCTGCGGCGTAAGAGACAGAGTCTCCTTTACAGAGTCGGAGTCTCCAGCCTGCTGAGAAAGTATAGTAAATACAGGATACTTGCACATAGAAGCAGTTGCATCCAGCATTTCTTTTATCTGATCTGTGCTCTTGATATTCTTGGGAGCATACATGATACCGCCAACAGCGTAGGTAGAAAGGGCCTCCTGGGTTCCGCTTCCTGCCTTTACAGCAGTCTCAACTCCTGTGAGCTGTTCCGGTGTAACGATAAAGAGACCGGCCACCTTGTCCTCCAAAGACATCTCTCCAAGAACAGTGTCGGTTATCTCCTTAAAAAGATCCTCCTGGGTGTACTCCTGGGGCTCAGGTGTTTCCGTGGGAGTCTCGATCACAGCAGCGCTCTCCTCCTGTGTAGCCTCAGTCTCCACAACCTCAGGCTCCGGAGTACGGTCCTTGATAAAGCCTCTTAAAAAGTGAACTCCCACTCCGATAACGCCTACAACCAGAAGAATAGTCACTACTAAAATTATATACGCAAAAAGCTCTCCCTGCTTTCTTCTCTGGCGGCGAGAGAGCCTTTTTTCATCAAAATCCTGTTCATCCAAACGTGCCATCTATTTAATCCCCATTAGAGTCAAAAACTTTTTTCCTAGGTAATATGATAGCACAAAATTTGGCCTAATTAGTAAACAGCTTCATAAATATGTTCACTTCTTGCGTGCGAGAACAGATGCTCCGACAAAACCTCGCTCTCACTGCTTACAGTCTCGTAGGAGAGCTCAGCATCGGGGTATTTCTCCTCAAGCTCTTTTGCCACGCTTCCAAGGAGCAGTGCCAGAGCCTTGGGGTTTCTGCTGTAGACAAAAGAAATATCGAATTTATTTTCCCCGGTCTGAAGAATAAAGATCGATCCAACCAGCTCATTGTGAGAAATCACGCATTTGCAAAGCTCCGGTACGCATTCATCCTTCCACTCATCGTAGTCAAATACCGAGTAATCGTGGTTCTTTTCAAGAAATCGCAAAACATTTTCCTGAAAGCCCTTTGGCTTATCAAAAAAGGCTTCTGCCCCGACACTTCCCTTCTTTGGCTCCATCTTGGTGAGCTTTGATGCAACAACGTCCTTTGTTGTTATAAAGTAGCGCTCATGGGAATAGTCAACCTCCATCTCATCAAGGGAGATAAAAAAGCTGTGGAGCTCTTTATCTGTGTCTGACACATCAAATCTGCAGGCGATAGGATAAATCTCACCGGTATTATTAGCGAACTTTATCACCTGACGGACAAGCCCTGCTCCTACTCCCTGCCTCCTTGCAGCCTCTTCCACATAGAGCCAGTCTATGTCGTAACGGAAGTTTGCAAAGGTAAAAGAGATACCTCCAAGGATCTCACCATCTTCGTTTACAGCCCCAAGGGAAACCCTGTTTCCGTTTGCCTTTAAAAAGGCAGGAAATACACATAAAAACTGATCTCTGTTTTCTTTGTTTATAAGAACATAGTCAATTGTCATGTAGTTCCCCCTCCTGTCTTATGGCTCTGTAACTCAGCCCAGTGAGTAGCATAATCTGCAGTAAATTTAGCCAGCTTTTCTGAATGCTCAAAGCTATCCTGTGCTTCTTTTGTTCCTGCACCGTGGGCAATGCTTCCCACCTCCGGTCCTGCTATTCCCTGATTGAAAGTATCTATGGAATGGTAAGCAAACATCTGCATTCTGGCTATCATTGCTATATCATGTGCAAGGTCAAGCTTGAAAACCAGATCCAGATGGGCCTTTTCATAATCGTAAATATAATCCATTTCTTCTGCCAGATCATCTATAGCTGTGGCCTTCCTTAGCATCTCATTGAATTTGAAGGGTTTTTCTTTTATCATCCTTTCAATCCATGCAGTAACCGGTTCTGCTGCCGGATCAGGGAACTCAAACCCCTCAAAAAGCTTAGGAAGCTGCTCATCCACAATAGCTCTCTTGGTCTGTTCGTCATCCTCCTGCCAGGCCTTTAACCACCTCTTATTCTGTTCAAGGATGCGTCTGTCCTCAGCCGATACAGGTTCTCCTCTGCCGTTATAGCGAAGAGATGACATAAATGCAGAAAGATGATCCTGAAGGGTTATCTTACTTAGTCCCTTTTGCTTCCTTTCAAGATTCATGCTAAAGACATCCATCACCAGATGGGGATCTCTTGCTGCGTAACCGCTGTCAAACATCTCCTTGTATATCTTATAGTCCTCTAGAGTCAGATCCGGATTCCTCTCCTCCTGAAGCATGCCATACTCAAGCATGGACTCAGTATCCTCTTCTATAGGCTTTTGCTTTTCCTGTTCTTCCTCCTCTTCCTGGGCATCCACCTTTACTACTCTCTGGCCATCATCCTGACCGTCAAGCTTTTTATCCTCCTGTTCCTCTTCCCTCTCTACCTGCTGCTGATCGTCATAATCGTCATCATCATCGTCGTCATCATCAGGTAAAAGAGACATTCTATGCGCATTAAAAAGCTCCCTGTAGGCCACATCTATGCCAAAACTATCCTTAACAGCATCAAGGCTGGGCTTAAGTCTTTCATAATCAGCGTGGGAATAAAACTTTCCCGTAAATGGATCAACATGAGCTCTTTTGATGGTATATTCAAGCAATGCTCCAAGGCTTTGAAGAACATTTACCTTAGCTGCAAACTCAGGGTTCTGCCGGGCATAGTCCGCATAGGTCCCGCCTTTCCTGATCTCATCAGTAAGGAACCTTGGCGCCTTTATCAGCATTTCATAGTATTCCACAGGATGAGCATGGAACAGCTTTTCCATGCCAACCTTATCAAGTTCAGCCAGATCCGGAAGCTTGAATTTCTCAACCCTTGCTATAACGTCCATATCCATTGTAGCTTTAAGGTTCGGTCCAGCACTCTGATATGCCTGGTTCCACTCCGCCTTTTCCTTTTCAGCTTTGTTTATTGGATTTCCATAGCTGTCAAGCCTGGGGATAACAAGAGGAAAGTCGCCGATGAGTCCATCTTTTTCCTGCTTCTTAAGTCTGCCCATAATAAGGCAGGTAAGAGCATTGCCCTTGGTGACCTTGTCTTCCGCAGTGCTCATGGTTCTCTCAATACTCATACCATCAAAGCCACTTGACTGAACCCACTTCTGGTC
>CAMVRW010000121.1 GCA_947169985.1 uncultured Butyrivibrio sp.
TTGTGTCCAAGATATGCAAAAAGCATGATATCAAGTATGTGTCATGGTTTTTTGACTCACCGCCCAATCTGCCTACGGCTGAGTGTATGGAGTATGAGTGCAACAGAATCTATTTCTTTGCAAGGGCTGACTATGAGAAGCACAAAGCTATGGGCCTTGATAATGTGTATTATCTGCCACTTGCAGTAAATGTGGATAGGCTGAGTAAGGTTTCAGTTGATAGTAAAAAATATGGCGGTGAGATTTCTTTTGTTGGAAGGCTGTATGAATCCATGCTTCCGGCGCTAATGAGCCACATGGATGATTATCAGAAGGGCTATATTGATGGCGTGGTCAAGACGCAGATTCAGCTCTATGGCGGATATATTATCGATGATGTTATAACCGAGAAATTTGCTGAAGATGTTAGAAAGCGCTACAGAGAGCTGTCGGATAAGGCTATTCAGGTAAGCCGGATGGAGCTTGCATGGGCCGTTGCTTCTCATGTGACACATCTTGAGAGAATGACGCTTCTGAGTATCCTGAGCGGACGTCACCAGGTTAAGCTCTATACATATGAGCTTTCTGATGAGGAAAAGCAGCTACTTCCTAAGGTGGAATTCTGCGGGCCTGTTAATTACCTTGAGGAGATGCCTCAGGTATTTGCAGCCAGCAAGATAAATCTTTGCCCGGTTCTGAAGGCTAACCGATCGGGAATCCCTTTGAGGGCGCTGGATGTAATGGGCTGCGGAGGATTTCTTTTATCAAGCTATCAGAGTGAGCTCTACGAGTATTTTCTTGATGGCGAGGAGTGCGTGATGTATACGTCTCTTGAGGATGCCATAGCCAAGGCGGATTTCTATCTGGCGCATGATGATCTCAGACAGCAGATAGCTAATGCTGGGCGAGCAAGGATTGAAGAAGCTTTCAGGTATGAGGACAGAATAGAGGAACTTCTGAGTAGGTAACTACTGGATGGGTGGTTTTGATACGAAATGCGACACGGCATAGATTTTTTTAGGGACGAAATTAGAAATGGTTTCTATATTCCGACAGCGGTCAAGCAGTCTTGGGCCGCTGAACTTGACGCGCTCGCAGAAATTGACAGGATATGTAAGAAACACGATATCAGGTACTTTGCTGATTGGGGAAGCTTCCTTGGAGCTGTGCGCCACGGAGGCTTTGTGCCCTGGGATGACGACCTTGATATATGTATGCTCAGGGACGACTATGTGAAGTTCAGAGCGGTTTGCGATGCTGAGCTTCCTGAGAATTATTGCATTCATGATTACGAGAGGCACGATAATCACTGGCTTTTCCTTGCGAGAGTGGTGAACAACCATCATATTTGCTTTGATGAGAATTATCTTAAAGATAACTACAATTTCCCATGGCTTTCTGGGGTGGATATTTTTATCAAGGACTATCTATATAGAGATCCCAATCAGGAAAAGAAAAGGTGCGATGAGGTAATGCACATCCTTGCTGAGGCAGAGAGTATCATTAATAAGCTTAGCAGTGGCAAGTATGCCGGAGCAGAGGCAGATAGCGCAAGGCAGAAGGCTATAGCTCTGTATAAGAAAGCTGAGGAGAGGATGTCAGAGGTGCCTCCCGAGGAGAGCGACCAGGTGTGTCAGCTCTTTCCATGGGGGCTTAAGGGTGTACCTGGCGAAGATAAAGAATTCTACCAGGAGATTACGTATCTTCCATTTGAGGATACGTTTATTCCAGTGCCTGCGCAGTATAACAAGGTGCTGTCCAGGCGCTATGGTGACTACAATAAAGTTTACAAGGGCGTAGCTGGTCATGATTATCCATCCTTTGAAGGCCAGAGAAAGATTTTTGAAAAAGAGACTGGAACAGCGTTGCCGAGATTCACATTCGAAAAGGGAATGCTGGATAGGCCTTCCCAGGCTACAGGTCGCGAAGTCCTCTTCCTGCCGATAGGTCCGCGCGAATGGAAGAGTCTTGAGCCTTACTTCGTAAAAGAATGTGCTATTTCTGATACGGAGGTGTATGTGGTTCCACTTCCGTTGATGCAAAGGGATATTTATGGACAGATAAGCGCAAGTGACGAGGAAATCCTTGAAGCGGAGCATTTTGAGGACTATGTGAATATCATAAATGAGCTGGAGGCAGCAGGCGTAAATACAGATCACGTGTGCCTTACAGGCTTTACTGATTATGATTTTCAGGAGCATAAGCCAGAGAGAATCTATATTCAGAGTCCTTACGATGCCCACAATCCGGTACTCACAGTTCCGCCATATTACTATGCGGATAATCTGCGTCTTTTCACTGAGGAGCTTATATATATTCCCCTTGGCCCGGTTGGAGAGTTTTCAGACGAAGATAAACCGGATATGCTGGGGATGAATTTCTATGTGACGATGCCTGGGGTAATTTATGCAGATAAGGTAGTTGTGCAGTCGGAGAATATTAAAAGTCACTATGTGGATAAATTAATTGAGTTTTGTGCTGGTACAGACAGGGGGTATTGGGAAAAGAAGATTGTCAGTAAACATGGTAATGTTGCAGATGGTAACTATAGCAAGAGTAAAAGAATTCTCTATGGAATTTCATCGTATGAGTATTATGAATATAAAGAGAATTTTAAAGAGGTTATCAGTTCTCGTATAGCTATCTTTACAGAAAATAAGGAAAAGGTACAGGCGACAATATACCTGTACCCAAGTTATGATGCCAAATTTGCCGATGTAAATAATGCTTTTTACTCAGCTGATTATAATGAGTTTTGCAAAACAGTCACAGACCTTGCTTCAGCAAGTGGTATCGAAATCGTAACAGGCGCAGGCTCATCATACTCCGCGATATCGGCTCTAACCAGAGATTTCGACGCCTACTATGGAAGTTCGCTCCCTATCGTTCAGGAATTTGTGATGCAGAAAAAGCCTGTAATGATCGCGGATTATTCTGTATAATAGTGAATTATCATAATTTGTATAAAGAGGGATGACATGAAAAAAGATGGGGAAAGCCTTTTTAGGCAACATGCACTATTTGTTGGGATTCTGATGCTTTTTGGAATCGCCATTTGCTTTGTTTCATTTGGGGATGGATACACCAAGACAATCGAGTTTGGTTACCATTTATCAAGAATATATAGTCTTACTGATTCACTTAAGAATGGTATTTTTCCTGCCAAGATACGTCCGGTTCTGGTGCACACCTTTGGATACGGTGAAGGTTTCTTTTATCCGGATTTCTTTTTATATCTTCCAGCAGTTATGAGGCTTGCAGGTATACCACTTGCAGTCTCTGTCAAAACCATGATCGTTCTGATGATTCTGGCAGGTCTGTGTCTGTGCTACATTTCACTTTACAAGCTAAGCGACAACAAACTGGTGGCATTTACAGGAACTCTTCTGTACTACTCAGTTGAGGCTTTTTGGTATGCACTTTATGAGGAAGGCGGCGTTGGACGCTGGGGTTCCCACATTTTCCTGATAGTTACACTGGTAGGTTTTTTGCTAATCCTTGAGGAAAAGGATGGCGGGCTGATCTATGCAATAGGCATCGTGGGAGCACTTCTGACACATCCGCTTATGTTCCTGACTCTCATTTTTGCCATGGTTTTGATAGTTCTTTTTAATCTAAGGCAGCTGTTTAGAGGAAAAGCTTTTAGGAACTTTGCTGTTTACAGCCTTGTGCCTATGGTGCTGACTTCTTTTTACTGGCTTCCGGCTTTTGAGCAGATATATCATCAGAAGTTCAAGGTTTTCTACGCCAACATCTACGACGCAGAGGAAAATGTTCTTAGGTTCAAGGAAGTTGTGGCAAATGTTGGACTTGTGGTTGTAAGTTTCTTTGCTGTGGCACTTCTCTTTTACCTTGTCTATTGTATCTGGCAAAAGAAAACGAGCCTCATCATCAACAAGCTTCTTGCGATTGTGCTGATATACACATGGCTCATAGTATCCAACAGCTTTTGGGAGAGTGGAATTGGCGACAAACTCAGCTTTTTCCAGTCCTCTGAGCGTTTTATTTATTCGCTTGCTGCGATTATGATCATTGAGATTACTTATATTGGCGGATTTATTCTGAAGGGAAAAGAGATAGATAACAGGTTCCTTACTGTAGCTGGAGCGGTGCTTGTTCTTGTCTTTGGACTTGTGACCAGCAGGTACATTGTGAGATATACAGGCTTTGAGAGAACTCCAATCGATGAAGAGCTCGAATATACTATGCTGTACGAGCACAGGGGAATTAGTGCAGGAATGGAGTGGCTTCCTGTGGAAACCTGGCCAGATAACTGTACAGAACCCAACACAGCTCATGCCCCGGATGGCTCAGGTGCCGATGGAACCAAGCATGATAACGGTAAGTCTTTTGACGTATACCTGGTTTCCGGCCATGAGTATTACGACATGCCATATATTTACTACTATGGCTACAAGGCATATGTTTTGGATGGTGAAGGCAACATCACAAGCGAGCTTCCGACTCAGAAGGCTGTGAATGCCAACGGACATCTGAGGGTTTTCCTACCGGATGCCTACGAGGGTGACATTATCCACGTTCTCGTGACATATAGAAAGACAGCCATCCAGATCGCAAGTTACATAATTAGCCTGGTGGCTGCCCTTAGTCTTATTGTTTATGCGGTTGTCGGATCAGTAAGAAGACGTCATTCCCAGTAAAACAGGTAGAAGCTGTAGCCAAAGCGTTCAGTTTTGGCTCCGCATTCTTCCATAACGGCCTTATCGTCGTCAGTAGGGTTATAGATCAGATAAACAGGAGCTACGCCTCCGACATTGTAGAAGTAATCACGAAGTGTTGGATATTCATAGGTGTTGAACCAGGCGTATCTTTCATCCTTATAGTTGCCGTCGTAGTCAACCTTGTCAGGTGACGGGAGGGCAGTAGCTGCGAAGAACTGTGGTGGTATATTGGTTACCACCACTTTTTCTTTGAGCAAATCATTCTCCTGAATGTACTGATAGCCTTCAGGACACATTGATGTGGTGGTTACTCTCTGCCATGCGATCACTGTGAAATAAGAATACAGGAATATTGTAAAGTAGATTCCATAAACTGCGGCCAGTGTGCACCATGATGGTAGTACAAACTTCTCAGGGAATTTATCAATAAGTGTGTAAATTCCAAGGACTGTCATGAACATTACAGGGAAGATCAGTCCGTTCATTCTGTTGGTGTTGGGCTCTGTCATGAGGCCTGCAGCCAGCGTCTCACCAATTACCCAGAAAAAGACAAGCACATTTCCATCAACGCTATTCTCTTTAATTGAGACGATAGCTCTTTTTACAAGGATATAGAATCCATAGAAAAAGAACGGGATGGACATCGGATAAAAGGTAAAGAAGTTCTTGTTGGTGTTGTAGCCAAGGCCATCGTAGCACAGAACGCTAAAGTAACCCTTGAAAATTCCTGGGAAGAAGTCATCAAAGCTAATCTCGCCTGATCTGTATTCTCTGAACTTGGTGATGGTAAAGATGCCAAGCTGGAATTGCTCTTTATCAAAGTAGTTGACATACTGTACCAGAATCAAAGGAGTGGCAAGTATCGCAAGCGGAATCACAAACAGGATGACATTCAGGAAGCTTATCTGCCTGGTTCTAACCATGTAAATGATAGCAAAAAGAAGCATCACAGGCAGAACGATGTAGGCTATAGCGTAGGTATACAGCGTGATTCCAGCAAATATTCCGGCAAGCAGGTAAAAGAGATTTTTCTTTTCCCTATATGCTCTTACCAGGAAGTAGAGGAATACTGTGCTGCAGCTGAACATGAGATTACTCTCAAGGGCAAATCTCGAAGCCATGAAGGTGTATGGAGCTATGGCGTAGAGGATTGCGAAAAGAAGCATTGCCTTGGGCTTTTTATCAGCATCCTTGGTGAGCTGTCCTGTTAAAAGAGTTCCAACAATTCCGCCCATTATGCTGAATAAAAGAGCTGGAAGTCTGATTGCGAACTTAGAATATCCAAGAAGCTTGATTGTCAGTACGCAAACATAGGTGTACAGCGCGTTTTGGCCGCCGCCATAGTTGATGAAATAAACTGGCCATGAGTAGCCATATCTGTCAGTTCCGTAGTGAAGGAGACAGTAGGCATCGTAGCCGCAGCCCATTTCGTCGGATTGTGTCTGATCCATGAGAACTCCGAATTTAATGCATTTAACTGCGACTCCGAGTAGGAGCACCAGGATAATCGCGATTTTATAAAGTTTTGCTTTTTCTTCAACAGTTTTGTTCTTGAAATTCATTTTGTGTTTGTCCCTGTCTTGTTTAAAATATTACTTTTCGCTTTTTCTTATTGTTAGTTCCTTGAGACCGGCGGTAATTGCGGTTGCCAGCTGCGTAAGCTCACAGGCCGCAAGCGGTATGAGCACCATGAAATATGTCATGCAGTATCTTGCCTTCTGTTCCCACATGAGCTGGAAAAGAAATCCTCCTATAAAGAAGATTACGAGAAGGACAGCCTTGCGAGGCATAGCTTTTTTGAAAAGTGCTCTGATCATCCATAGGAATGCGATTATATAGATTAGCATCTGGAAAACATCAGCATATAGGATGATTGTCTGCATTATTTTACCACTAAGAAGGCTTCTGTAGCTATCTGTCAGGATGAAGTTCTCATAGGACGGAAACTGAGTCATCTGAGTGGAATCAAACATGGAGTTTGTCCACTGGCACCTTGTCTTTTCATAGAAAAAGAGAAGTGGGCGCTTGCCGGTTAAGTATTCACCGATTATTTCTATGGCTTTACTCTTGCAGTAGCTTGAGGTGCTGGCTGTATCGAAGTTATTGAGCTGCCATGCCATGGAATGTGAATCGTTGTAGCTTCCAGCGCCGTTTACACCATTTCCAGCAGATAAGCCCATGTAGATCCAGGCAATTGCAGGCATTCCGCCTCCAAGCTCCATACCTGAAACTGAGCTAAAGAGTGAGTTAGCGATCCTACCGGTAAATAGCATGGAGAGAATCAGCAGTATTGCGGTAATCAGAAGCTTTGCTGATGGAGCTTTTTTCTCCATGAACAAAAGATAGATGATTGTAGAAAGCACCGCGATCATGGCTCCCTGGTAAATGTACATGGCAAAGGTGAAGGAGAGGACCGTGAGAACAGCATATACTGTCCGGTCTTCCCGGCAGAGCCTCAGTGCAAATAAAAAGCCCAGAACTAAGAGACAGATAGATGGAACGGTGCCATATACAAGGTTTGCAAAAAG
>CAMVRW010000122.1 GCA_947169985.1 uncultured Butyrivibrio sp.
TATGGTAATAGCTCATCAGGATAAGACGCAGAATGGAAAGTATTATGATGAGACAGGCGCAGAGCTTGAGATCAACACAGGTAAGACCTACATCTCTCTTATCCCTGATGATACTTGGGACAAGGTAATCTTTGAGTAATAACATTTTATTGAGGTTTATATGCAGGAATCAGGCGACTTCAGAAGAATAAACGGAAACGCTCTTAAGATAATCGCCTGCATATCAATGCTTATAGACCACGCAGCTGCCGGGATAATTGTTCCCATTGCAAGAGACGGACTTCTTCCTGACGGCATCGATTTCGGAACAGTAGAGTTTGTATATAAGATCCTCAGAGGCGTTGGCAGAACAGCTTTCCCTATCTTCTGCTTTCTCCTGGTGGAGGGATTCGTTCATACAAAAAGCAGGCTAAGATACGCTCTTAGCCTGTTAATTTTTGGTCTTATATCTGAGCCTTTTTTCGATGTAACCTTCTACTGCCGAAACGATATCTACAATATCAATATCCTTCAGGTCCTGCGTGAAAACCGCAATATCCTGGCAGACCACAGCAATGTGTATTTCACCCTTTTTATAGGTCTTCTGGTCATGTGGGCAATCCAAAGCTCTTTTACACTGGTAGAAAAGCTTCAGTCCAATAACATTTTTGCATATCTTCTATCGGGTATGGCAACATTTCTTGGAGCCTTTATAGCGCAGAAGATCGAAAGTGACTACCACTGGTTCGGCGTAGTCCTGATCGCAATCTTCTATATCTTCAGACTCTTTGAACCCATAAATCTTGTTGCAGGATATCTTTTCCTTGCCAGCTTCAGCACAGAATATCTGGCATTTCCCGCATTTATCCTCATTTATTTCTACAACAAAAAACGAGGCAGAAGGCTGGGAAAGCTGAAATATGCTTTCTACGCATTCTACCCCGTACATATCTTACTGATATATGTAGCCCGGTGTCTCATATACGGTTAATAACCGGCTGATTCAAAGATGTTCGCCATTGCTGCCTGAGCACCCATAACGTCCGTAGTGGACAATGTGTAATCCTGCAGTATATTGGTATTAAACGAAACCTTGTTATCCTCTGTGGCGATCACAGAAGTATATTCTGTGTAACCTCTGTCTCTGTCTCCCATGAGGACATGTACTTCCTCACCCTTGTTAACTTTCATCTGAACCTGTACAGTGGCTGTAGATGAAAGAATAACTTTCTTGGAGAATGATATTTCATAACTACCGGGATAAAAAGCATCCGGTACTTTTGTCACTGTTCCACTAACTGCTAAAACTCCCTCATCAGTTGTAACTGTAAGCTTCTGAGATAATCTTCTGCCCGAAAGCACTTCCCCCGTGCCAACAGCGTCCTCCGCCGTATCCCCCAAAAGAGCTATCAGTGCATCAGAGACACCCATGGTAACATTATCAACGGGCTCTGTATCCACATCCCCACTCTTGGTATATATCAAACAGCCAGCAAAAACTATACAGCTTATCAAGAACGTGACAAGGAGTGATATGCCAATCTTCCTTGCCTTAGTCATAAATCGTCCTACCTTTTTTCTCTTCCAGTTTTCGAAACTTAGATAAGTCTATCACAGTTTGGACACAATTTTCAAGACTAAATTTCAATAATTTTTTATAATTATTTTAAAAAGTTTATACTTTTTTTATAATTTACGCTTCCAGGTTTTCGGTTTTAAGACTATAAATATAGGCAAAAGTTCCAAACGTCCTGCCAGCATATCAAACATCAAAACAATCTTTGAAAGGTAGGAAAACTCAGAATAATTGCCCATTGGACCCACCTTGCCAAGTCCGGGACCAATGTTATTTAAGGTGGCAATTACTGAGGTCACAGTGGTCTGGAAGTCAAAATTGTCAAAGGACACTAAAAGGGTTGATACCAAAAACGTAATAACGTAAAGTCCCAGGTAAGCAGAAACGGATTTAACAGTTGTTCCTTCAACGGTATGTCCATCCATGTACACTCGTTTTACCGCCTTTGGATGTACCAGGAAGTTAAGCTCGTTCCTTGCATTTCTGATGACGATAAGAGCCCTTGAAAACTTAAATCCACCACCTGTAGATCCTGCACAGGCTCCGATACATGCAAGCGCCATCAAAAGGATCCTTGAAAAAGTAGGCCACTGGTCAAAGTCCAAGGTTCCAAATCCTGTAGTAGTCATAATGGAAGTTACTGCAAAAAGTGCATGATGGAAGCACATTCCTGCAGAATCAAGAACTCCTGCCCTATAGATATTGAAGGCAATAAGAGCTGCTGCTGCGAACATGGTTCCAAAGTAGTACTTCACCTCATCAATAGCAAAGGCCTCCTTGGGCTTTAAATGGATCAGGAAGTAATAAACAGTAAAGTTAACACCGCAAAGGGCCATGAACACGATGATTATGGCCTGTGACAGTGTTGAATAACCGCCGATTCCGCTGTTGGTTACAGCAAATCCTCCTGTTCCAACTGTGGAGAAGGTAATGGTCATGGCCTCATAAAAGGAAAGACCTGACGCCCAAAGACAAAGGGTCTCCAATACAGTGATACCAAAATATATAAGGTAAAGGATCTTCGCAGTGTCTTTTACCTTGGGAACGATCTTACCTACAACGGGCCCAGGGCTTTCTGCCCTCATAAGGTGCATGCTGTAGCCATCTGCCATGGGAACAACTGCGATAAGGAACACCAAAACTCCCATTCCGCCTACCCAGTGGGTAAAGGTTCTCCAGAACTGAACACTCTTTTCCATACCATCAACAGAGGTAAGAATGCTTCCTCCTGTTGTTGTAAAGCCTGAGACTGTCTCAAACATGGCATCAATAAAGTTAGGAATGGTGCCTGTTATAACAAAGGGAATAGCTCCCATGATACTAACACCTATCCAGGCAACTGCAGTGATGGCAAATCCCTCTTTTGCATAAATAACTCTGCTCTTGGGTTTAAAGTGCGCACCAACTGTTCCTGCCACGCTGCATATAATAACCAGCGCCAAAAATGAAAGGGCGCTGTCATATTCTTTGTAAATAAGTGCCACTATGAGCGGCAGCACTAAAAGCCATCCAACGACTCTGAGGAGCCTGAACAGCACATATCGGACCATAGCGTAATTCATCTATTACGTACCTCAACAGATTATTTTTTTCTGATCACTTCTCCAGAATGTCGCCTATATCTTTCAGACCTGTCAGGGTTGTGACTACGATAACCGAGTCTCTGTCCCTAATTACGCTGTCACCGGTTGGAGAAATGATCTCACCGTAGTGATTTATGCAGGCGATCAGGATTCCTTTCTTGAGTTTAAGCTTTGAAAGAGGAATTCCAATAACAGGACTTCCGTTCCTTACAATGAACTCCAGGGCCTCAACCCTGTCATCATTGAGCTTATAAAGCGTCTCAATATTGCTGTCCTTAGAAGCATCCATTCCGCGGACAAACTGAACAATCCTGTCTGCTGTGATGTTCTTGGGATAGATGATGCTTCCGATATTAAGGGAGCCGATAATGTCACCATAATTAACCCTGTGGACCTTTGTTATGAGCTTGGCCTTAGGGTTAATGCTCTTTACATACATAGAGAGCATGATATTCTCTTCATCAAGATTAGTGAGAGATACAAAGGATTCGGTCCTTGTAACACCTTCCTCCAGGAGCATATCCTTATCGGTTCCATCTCCGTTTATGATAAGGGCCTGGGGCAAAAGATCTGTAAGCTCCTTGCAACGTACAGGATTCTTATCAAAGATTGTAACCTTTATGCCAAGAGAAATAAGCTGTTTAGCCAGGTAGTAGCCTGTCTCGCCTCCTCCAATGATAATTGTGGAGTGGCACTTGGCGGAAGGAAGTCCCAGCTTCTTAAAAAAGCTAAGGGTACTCTTACTTGAACCAAAGATTGTGATCTCATCCCCCGGTCTTAAGATAAAGCTTCCGTCAGGGATATATACTTCATTTCCTCTGGTAACAACAGCCACAATGACCTGCTTTTTAAGGTCTGAAGGAATGTCCTTAAGGGCAAGGTTTGAAAGCCTTGAATTCTCATCAATAATGAGCTTAACTAGCTCTGCTCTGCCCCTTGCAAAGGTCTCGATCTTGGTGGCTGATGGGAGCTTCAAAAGACGCTCAGCCTCAGTAGCAGCTGCTTCCTCAGGGTTTATTACCATGGAAAGCCCCAGCTCCTCCTTGATGAAATTGATCTCTTTTTTGTAAATGGGATTTCTTACTCTGGCGATAGTATGACAGTTACCTGCCTTCTTAGCTATAAGACAGCAAAGAAGATTGAGCTCATCAGAATTGGTAACCGCGATCATCAGATCTGCAGACTCAATACCTGCATCCTTCATAATAGAGTAACTGGCGCCATTTCCTACAATGCCCATGACGTCCAGATTGTTTACAACAGACTGAACTACACTGCTTTTCTCCTCGATAACAGTGATGTTATGTCCTTCCTTGCTAAGCTGCTCTGTGAGTGTTGATCCCACATTGCCACAGCCCACAACAATAATCTGCATAAGATCCTCCGAATTTATACATAATAATACACATTACATTATAGCACCAAGACAGCCGTCAGACAAAATATATGTCTGACGGCTGGTTAAGTTTTCTTATTTATGCCTCATCAAGTTCAGCAGCTTCTCTCTCGTAGTCCAGTGCCTGCTCTTCATTACCCAGGGCTCTGTAGCATTTCGCCAGGGCCAGTCTTGGCATTGTTCCACTTCTCTTTATATCCAGGATGCTCTCACATTCATAGGCTGCATTGTAGTACCACACTATAGCCTCATCCACGTCTCCCTGGCCAAAATAGAACTCACCCAGTTCATAACACATTTCACTGGACATCTCTGTAATGGCGTCCTTAAGGGCATATTTCAATATAAAAAGAGGATCATTTTCCAAAACTCCTATGTGAGTAAGAATGCAACAAGCTTCCTTAATCTCATCCAGGCTTCGGTTATTATCAAGGGCAGATCGCAGGAAGAAATCCTTTGATTTTATAAAATCCTCCGGAGTTCCTCCCATTAAAAGCTCCCTGGCATACAGATTATGGAGTCTTTTGGAGATCCTTCTTCCCTGATTTATAGCCCTTCTAAAGGAGTGGAGATCACGGCCTGCATGATTCTCCTTAGGTCTGTGAATAATCTCAATCTCGCTGTTACAGATTACAGGATCGATGCAGACCTGCTCATGTATAGGATCTTCCCAGATAAAGGGCCTTACCCTCTTAAAGAGCTTGGGACGCAGTTCCCTGTCGTAGTTATATACTGTTCTGAAGGACAGCTGATTGCAGTAGTACATCTGGACGATGTCGATATCAAACTCACAAAGATCATCCTTCAGAGTGCGAAATCTCTTTTGATTCTCCTCATCCAGCTCTTCGTCTGCATCAGCAGAATAGATATAGTCGCAGGTGGCCTGGGCAAAAGCGAAGTTCCTGGCATCTGCAAAATCCCACTTCCACTCGTAATCAAGGACCTTTGCGCCGTAGCTTTTTGCAATTTCCTTGGTCCTGTCTGTGGATCCCGTGTCCACGATTATCATCTCGTCCACCAGGTCCTTCAAGGAATCAAGGCACCTTCCAAGGCAATCTTCCTCATCCTTAACTATCATACATAAACTGATCGTAACCATGATATTCCCTCCAAAGAGTTATCACTATTGCGTCAATTTAATTTTACCACTCTATTGGAAATTTAGCTAAGGATTGTTCTATCAAACCACAACAACCCGGTTACGTCCTGCGTTCTTTGCCTTGTACAAAGCTGTGTCCACGTTCTGGATAGTCTTGGAATAGTCTCCGTTATACCTGGAAACTCCCACGGATATTGTAAATGGAACCGGTGTGTCTTTTGCATTTTCAATATCAATCCTGAACTGCTCCATCCTTGCACATGCATTATTCACATCGCAATTCCTGAAAATAATGACAAATTCCTCGCCACCATAGCGGATAACATAATCATTGTCGTGGGTCTCATTTGAAAGCTTCTGGCCAATATACAAAAGAGTCAGATCCCCGGTGTAGTGTCCATTCTCGTCATTTATCTTTTTGAAGTAATCAATGTCCAGCATAGCAACAGCGATAGGTTCTCCCTGGGCCACATCCTTTAAGGTGTTTCTGGATACAATCTTTTCCAGCAGATGCCTGTTGTAAACCTGGGTAAGGGGATCAGTGACCATAGCAAGTTCAAGCTTTTGACGGATGCGATAGTGATCAAGATAATACAGCATCAAAAGACAATGTGACAACACAACACCTATTGCGCTTGGAAATACCAGTGCAATGATGATCTCAAGATTCTGGTAATGTATAAAACTGTGGGAAATAAGGATTTCTGCAAAGAAAACAAGTGTGGATAATAGAACCTCCCGCGGCTTTGAAACAAAGCCAATGACCATCCAGATAAGGTTCAGCATCATAATGCCTTCTGCAGAATATTCATTGGTAGAAAGATAATATATACTCCAGATGGTGATCAGCATGTAAGAATGGCCAACCATATAGTCCATGAAGACAATGGCAGATCTTTCCCTGAAGAAATGGATAGCGAAAATATAGGCAGCCAAAAAGAAGACTATGGACAGCCTGGGAATAAGTGTAGGCAGAATAGTACCATTTATAAGATAGTCAAAGAAAAGAAAACCAACGGAAACAAAAGAACATGCCACTAGTGTAAGCTCGACATACTTCTGATAGTAGTCGCACTTAGACTGATAAAAGTCGGCACGCTCGTCTTTGTCCATTGTACGGTAATCTTTGTACAATGCAATTAGCGATTTGGCGCTTTCTATTAATCTCATTATAGTTACCCCTCAAATTACATTGTACAATATATTAAATTATAAAAAAAGTATAAATTTTAAGCTTCTTCGGATTCTCCAACAGGTTTTCCGCCTGTAGCAAGCCATTTAAGATATGCATTGATGAATGGATCAAGGTCTCCATCAAGTACACCGTCTGCGTTGGATGCCTTAAAGCCTGTTCTTGTGTCGTTTACCATTGTGTAAGGCTGAAGTACATAGGAACGGATCTGGCTGCCCCATGCATTATCCATAACCTCACCTCTGATACCTGCAAGCTTTGCTGCCTGCTCTTCCTGCTTCATGATGAAGAGCTTTGCCTTCAGCATCTGCATAGCCTT
>CAMVRW010000123.1 GCA_947169985.1 uncultured Butyrivibrio sp.
GTGTGATTGCTCCGAATTTGCAGGAGCTAAGGCAGGCCTTCCCCATACAGAAACGGCAGTTATCAGTTACGGAATAAGCTGAGATAGGACACTCATCACAGGCAGGATCAATAACCTGAACTATGTTTGTTGATCCCGGGTTGTAAGATGGAGCCTTGGCCTGTGCCAGCTTGATCCTCTGTCTTACAATCTCGCGCTCCTTATATACGCAGCAACGGTACTCAGGCTTAGGGCCTGGTATCATCTTAAGCACAAGCTCTTCGATGTGATCCTGATCGTTTTCTCCATTCCACTCCAGTCTGCACACCTCTTCCATGATCTTGTGCTTAAAGCTGTTCATACTTGCATCATTTGTTACCATTTTAAATCTCCTTACATTGTGTTTCTAAGTTTATTGTTCTGGCAAATTCCAAGCCTGTGGTGTCATGGGCCGTTATCACCAGAGCACCTGATCCCTGCTTATCGCGGATATAGGCGATTGCCTTTGTTTTTGACTCTTCATCTAGTCCCGTAAAGGGCTCATCCATTATCAGGATGTCGCTTGGTATGGCGCAGGCTCTCACTATTGCCACCCGGCGTCTTTGTCCTCCCGACAGCTCTTTTACCGGTTTAAAAAGAGCTTCTTCCGGAAGGAGCTGCTTAAGCTCTTCGATGACTGTTGCTCTGAAGACCTTTTTACTGACCATAGTCACGTTGGTGACTGCATCAAAGTCTTCGCAAAGTCTGTCCTCCTGAAAAACTGTTCCGGAGTTAATGAAGGGATACTTATAATCCCCAAGGAGCTTCACTGTTCCACTGTCAGGCTCATCCAGTCCCAGGATCAGCCTAAGGAGTGTTGTCTTTCCACAGCCCGAAGGCCCTGTGATCACATAGCTGTGCTCCTCTTCTATATTCAGATTGAAATTATTCAGGACATTTCTGCCATCAAAGGACTTGCAGACATCCTTAACCTCTATTGTCATAAAACAAATTCCAATACTATGTTCAGTAATTTCTCACACACAAAGGCTATGAGCACCACAACTATGGTCCAGGCAAAAAGCTCGCCGGTTTCAAGGTAGACCTTTGAAAGGTATAAGCCGTTTCCTATTGTGTGAAGGGGCTGTCCGATAACCTCGGCAGCAATTCCGCTCTTAAAACTCATGCCGATTGCCAGCTTAAAGGCGCTCTTCCAAAAAGGCTTAAGCTGAGGCAGATAAATAAATCTTACTGCCCGATCCCCCGGCATTCTGAAGACCTTTGCCATCTCCAGGAGCTTAACATCAGTGCTCTTTAAGCCCTCAAGAGTATTCATGTACAGGATAGGGAAAACCACCACTGCGCATATAACTGTGGAAATGCCCTTATTTCCAAACCATATCAGCAAAAGAATTACAAAGCTGGCCACAGGAACCGACTTAAGTGTGATCACTATGGGTTTTAAAAAATCCTCTATCACATAATTCTTATATGCTGCGTAGGAAAGCAGTATTCCAATTACTGATCCAATAAGAAAACCAAGAAGGATCCTGCCTGTAGTCTCACCTACACTGGTCCAAAACTCAGAGGTTCCGGCCAGAGCAGCCAGTGCCTTTACTGTTTCTAAAGGTCCCGCCAGTAGTATCTTATTATGTACAATGATCGCCACCAGCTGCCATATAAGCAGCCATGCTACGATAGGGATTACTCGCTTAACGACTTTTTGCATCCGTTTCATCCCTCGTAGTAGAAATCATCTCCGGGAAGTGATCCTCCCACGGACTTAGGATCCTGTTCAAACAGTACCTTGAGATATCCAGCAAGGTTTTCCTTGATCTGAGATCCTGATATGCAAACAACGTTGCAGTTTGGAATAGCCTTTACTGCAAGTGGCTCCTTGGCTATGATTCCCTGTGATACCACCAGCTTAGCAGTGGTCTCCACATCATTTACAGCCTTATCTGCGCTCTCTTTGTGTGCATCTATAAATGCATCAACTGCAGCCTTATGCTCCTTAAGGAACTTATTAGATACAACAGTGACTCCTGTTACTATCTTGCTGTCTGTATTGACTTTTGCCCACTCATCATCCAGTGAAAATGCGATCTTCAAGCCTTCAGTCTGGGCAAGTGCTGCTGTGACAAAGGGCTGAGGAAGAATCGCAACCGCATTAGGATCAGCGGCAAATATGGAAACTATCTCTGTTGGCTCTGACTTAAACTGGATATCACAGTCAGTTACGCCATTCTCCTGAAGCAGATATCTTACAGTGTATTCAGGTGTAGCTCCCTGGCCTGTCATATAGACTGTCTTTCCGGAAAGGTCTGCCACAGTCTTGATGGCCTCATCTCCTGACAGACAGTTCAAAACTCCCAATGTGTTGATGTCTATTACTGAAACTCCGCCTTCAACTTTATTGTTCATGACAGCTGCCACGTTTGAAGGAACAAGGCCAATATCTACGGTACCTGCTACCATTGCTGCCATGACGTCTGACCCTTGAGTATACATTGTAAACTCCAGATCAAGGCTTGGGTCTCCCAGCTCCGTGTCAGCTATAAGGTTCACAATTCCTATGGTGGTTGCTCCCTTTAAAGCTGCAACTCTTATCTTGGTGTTATCAGTTTTCCCGGCTGCTCCACATCCTGTAAGAGCACTTGCTACTGTTCCAAGTACCATAGCCAGGATAAGCACCAGGGCAACAACTGAAAGTGTCTTCTTAAACTTTTTTGAAACCAATTGCATCACTAACTATTACTCCATTCTCTCTCAATTCCGGTTGATCATGCTCGCCAAAAATCCGGCTCCAAAGCCATTGTCAATATTCACGACGCTCACTCCGCTGGCACAGGAATTCAGCATGGATAAAAGAGCTGATATCCCTCCAAAGGATGCTCCATAGCCCACAGAGGTCGGAACTGCAATAACAGGACAGTCTGCAATGCCACCTATTACGCTGGCAAGAGCTCCCTCCATACCTGCAATGGCTACTATCGTCTTAGCAGTCATGATCTCATCCATGGCTTCCTTGTTAAAGAGCCTGTGAATGCCTGCAACCCCTATGTCGTATAGCCTGACCACTTTGTTCCCATAGAACTCAGCTGTAATTGCAGCCTCTTCCGCCACAGGAATATCACTGGTTCCGCCTGTTGCTATGACTATCTTGCCCTTAAGCTCAGATAAGGATTCTTTGAAAATCTCTTTGTATTCGCCATAGCTAAGGTAGGTGTCAGATCCGGAAAAGAGCTTTTCACCTGAAAAATCCTTTCCCAGAGCAATTCCAATCCGGGACATCTCATCATAGACAAAACCGCGGGAGATCTCTGTCTTATTTTGGGCATAGAAATCCACTTTATCCTTGGACATTCTGGTTATCAAAACCCTTCCCTGTCCATGCGATAAAAAGTTCTCAGCTATGCTCAGAATCTGATCCGGGGTCTTACCCTCGCCGTAGATAACCTCAGGCTTTCCCTGACGAAGGGCTCTGTGATGATCAGGCCGTGCAAATCCCATGTCTTCAAAGGGTGCTTCCTTTAGCTTAAGCACCGCCTCATCTATAGATATGCTTCCCTCCTGAACAGAGGAAAGTAGCTTTTTGATGTCTTTTTCTTCCATAGAACACAGTCACCCTATAATATCAAACAAGCATATTAACCTAATTTAGATTTTAACATAAATAGGGAAAGTGTGCTAATAATTTCACAATTTAATAAATATTTAAAGAATAAATTCAGCCATGACGGTGTTGCTCACATCAAGGCCCTTGTCTGTGAGGCGAAGGTATGTGTTTTCCACGCTCTCACGGCCGGCTTCTGACCGGCGGTACTCTAAAAGCCCCAGCCCGGCATATTTATCGATTACCTCGCCATAAATCTCCCAAATGTCCCTGCCAAACTGTCGTTTAAATTCCTCAATGCTGACGCCTTCTACCAGGCGAAGCCCCAGGAACATGAATTCTTCCATTTGCGCTTCAGGGGAAAGAACCTCACGGTCAACTTTAGACATTTGCGCGTCCACATAGAGATGTATGTCTCTTACATTGCTCCAGCGCACATTATCTACCATTGAGGCTGCACCTATGCCAAGACCAAGGTAGTTCCCACGTTTCCAGTAAACCTTATTGTGGAAGCATTCATATTTCGGATCATCCTGTTCCCCAAGGGCATAATTTGAAATCTCATAGCGGTGATAGCCGGATCTTGCCAGTATCTCTTTTGTCTCGTGATACATGGCACGGTCGGTGTCCTCATCAGGAAGGTCCAGCTCCATGTCGTAAAAAGGTGTTCCCTCCTCAAGGATCAGACTATAGGCCGAAATATGCTCTGGCTTCAGGGAAAGGACCTTCTCAAGAGTCCGTATATATGACTCCAGGCTCTGCCCTGGAAGGGCGCTCATCACGTCCACGTTGATATTGTCAAAGCCGGCCTTTCTGGCATTTTCGAAGGTTTCAAGGAACATAGCGCCGGTATGGGCCCTGCCAAGCACCTTAAGTTCCGCATCATCAAGGGACTGAGCTCCGATGCTGAGCCTGTTAAAGCCTGCTTTTTTAAAAGAAACAAGCTTATCATATATGGCTGATGCCGGATTTACTTCTATGCTGATCTCGCACTGCGGGTCAAGGTCAAATTCGGTCTTTATAGCCTTCAGGGTGTCACATATCTTTTCCGCCTCCACAAAGGAAGGTGTTCCTCCGCCAAAGAATATGGACTTCACCAAAGGATTGCCGCTCATAGCCTGTCCATCTTTACCTGCCGAATTCCCGTTAAGCTCTTTAGCCGCCAGCATTATCTCCTTCTTCAGCGCTGCAAAGTAGGTCTCCACCACATCTTTTTTTGCATAAAAGGAAAGGAAGTCGCAATAATTGCACTTCCTTACACAAAACGGTATATGTACATAAATTGAGAGGTCTTTACTCATTTTTGTACCACCTTAGATCAGTCTGCATTGTCAAGCTTAAGGACACTTAAGAATGCGGACTGTGGCACCTCTACATTTCCGATCTGGCGCATCTTCTTTTTGCCTTCCTTCTGCTTCTCAAGGAGCTTCTTCTTACGGGTGATATCACCACCGTAGCACTTGGCAAGAACGTCCTTTCTATAGGCCTTTACAGTTTCTCTGGCTATTACTTTACCGCCAACTGAAGCCTGAATAGGTATCTCAAACAGATGCCTTGGGATCTCCTCCTTAAGCTTCTCGCACATCTTTCTGCCGCGCTCGTAAGCTCCGTCCTTATGGACGATAAAGGAAAGGGCATCCACTTCCTCCCTGTTGATAAGGATATCCAGCTTTACAAGGTCTGACTTCTCATAGCCTTTGAGCTCGTAGTCAAAAGAGGCGTATCCCCTTGAACGTGACTTAAGGGCATCAAAGAAATCATAGATGATCTCATTAAGCGGAAGCTCATACTTAAGGATAGCTCTGGTCTGCTCTATATAATCAGTACTTAAATACTTTCCTCTTCTCTCCTGGCAAAGCTGCATAATGGCACCAACGTAATCTGTGGTCACCATGATCTCACCGTTAACGATAGGCTCTTCCATGTAGTCGATCTCTGAAGGATCAGGAAGGTTTGTAGGATTGGTCAGATCAAAGACCTCTCCGTCAGTCTTATGAACCTTATATACAACGGAAGGAGCTGTGGTAACCAGGTTCAGGTCATACTCCCTCTCAAGTCTCTCCTGTACAACCTCAAGATGAAGAAGCCCAAGGAAACCTGCCCTGAATCCAAATCCAAGAGCCTGTGAAGTCTCCGGCTCATAGAACAAAGATGCATCGTTGAGCTGGAGCTTTTCCAGAGCATCACGAAGGTCTGAATAATGAGCGGAATCTGCTGGATAGAGGCCGCAGTAAACCATAGGCATAACCTTTTTATATCCCGGAAGGGCTGCCTCACAGGGTCTTGCAGAATCTGTTACTGTATCGCCGACTCTTGTATCCTGAATGTTCTTGATGGATGCTGTGAAATATCCTACATCTCCTGCTGTAAGCTCATCCCCTGGAACAAATCTTCCGGGAGCAAAGTATCCAACCTCAACAACCTCAGCCTCAGCAGATGTGGCCATGAACTGAACCTTCATGCCCTTTCTGATTACGCCGTCACGAACTCTTACAAATACGATAACTCCTCTGTAGGAATCATAGATACTGTCAAAGATAAGGGCCTTAAGAGGGGCTGTAGCATCTCCTTCAGGAGCAGGGATCCTGTGAACCACTGCCTCAAGGACATCCTCGATGTTGATTCCATTCTTGGCGGAGATAAGTGGCGCATCCTGAGCCTCAATACCTATAACATCCTCAATCTCGTCCTTGACCTCCTGGGGCATAGCGCTGGGAAGGTCTATCTTATTGATAACAGGGAATACATCCAGGTCATGATCCAGTGCCATATATACGTTGGCAAGGGTCTGGGCCTCTACTCCCTGTGTTGCATCAACAACAAGGATTGCACCATCACAGGCTGCAAGACTTCTTGAAACCTCATATCCAAAGTCTACGTGACCGGGAGTATCTATCATATTGAAGGTATACTCTTCACCATCCTTAGCCTTATAGATCATTCTTACTGCCTGAGACTTAATGGTGATTCCTCTCTCACGCTCAATGTCCATATTGTCCAGAACCTGGTTCTGCATTTCCCTTAAGGTGAGAACTCCGGTCTTCTCTATCATTCGGTCTGCAAGAGTTGACTTACCATGATCGATATGTGCAACTATGCAAAAATTTCTAATCTTACTCTGATCCACTGTAAATTCCTCTATAATTTCATATAATAAAAATGTGTACGCTGAATTATAACATATTTCTATTGACAGTCACAGCAATTTAAACTAAAATATTTCTACGTATGTGGCATTAACTGTCCGTGTCCGGCTTAATGCGCACACGAACATATAATATACAACAACACATTGATTATTTCGGAGGTAATTATGGCAAATATTAAATCCGCCAAGAAGAGAGTATTAGTTAGCGAGAAGAAGGCATTACAGAACCAGATGATCAAGTCTGCAGTTAAGACAGAGATCAAGAAGGTTAGAGCTGCTGTAGAGGCAGGCAATAAGGAAGAGGCTGCAAAGGCACTCCTTGCTGCAACATCAGCAATCGACAAGGCTGAGTCAAAGGGCGTATTCAAGAAGAACACAGCTTCTAGAAAAG
>CAMVRW010000124.1 GCA_947169985.1 uncultured Butyrivibrio sp.
AGCTCTTCAATATCAAATCCAAAATCTGCCTGAACTTCATTCTCAACGTAAAAAGTCATAATAAAGCTTCTCTTTCTTTAAGATCTTACGCATCTGATCATATTCGTTGAAGGTGATATTATACTCTTTTAACTCGCCTTCCTTCTCTTTTTTATCAAAGAGACCATCTATAAGTTTATCATAATCTATCTTTGCATCCTTATTCTGCTTAATGAGATACATGATTGAAGCTATGACAGTCTCACTGAGCTGAACAGTAAGCGCTTCTTTAGACTTGATCTTACCCTTGGCAGGCTCGATATACTCGTGAAGGTACTCGATGGCTTCAATGGGGAAATTATTGTCTGTGTAGTAGTGTTCCACATCCTCCCATTTCATCTTCCCGTCCAGAACTCCAATCCTGTGGTAGTATGCACAAGTCTTCACAGCTCTTTCGTTAAATCCAAGGTCCAGAGATATTCTCTCTGAAAGATATCCTGTGTGGATTGCTCTGAAATACTCCTTATCCTTTTCCTTAAGAGCTGCCAGCAAAGGATATTCCGTATCATTGATCTCCATGTACATGTCGTTGGATTTTCTGATGATGTAAACCCCGAACATATTAAGGAAAACCAGAAGTATTATCAGATTCACCATCAGATTCAAGATTGGAAGCAACAAAAGATTAAAGGACAAAGTTCTGTTCTGGAAAAGTACATTAAAGGCAATCAGCAGTACTCCCTGCATCAAAAGAGCCACAAATGTTGGTAGTCCTATGGATGTATTTTCCTTAAGATCCCTAAAAAGAGCTATTGCCACAGCCCCTGCAAGCACATACATAAAAAGCTCACCAAAGGATCCGTTTTGTTCCAGCATCACGGAAATAGTGACAAAGGAAATGCCTGAAATAATGCCAATCTCAGCATTGGAAAAAAGTGCCAGAATCACAATAAGTGACATATATGGCCAAAATACATTCGGAACAAATGAAAAGAGACATGACAGTATTACCATGCTCATGTAGACAACAAAGAACCTGTTCCTCTTATAGAAGTTATCATAGGAAAAACCTTCTTTCCCTCTAGCTGCAGCATCAAAGAGCATAAAGATCACAACCCCGGCGCAGATAAAGGAAACAATGGTATTTCTCAAAATCGCTTCATAGCTCTTTTCTGATAAAAAAGATGTTAAGAAGACAACTATACCTGTAAATAGAAACATTACAGCATATAAAAGTTTTATCTTATTCTCTGAAGACTTTTCACCTTCCATTTACCCTTTTCTTCTCCAGTTTCTGAACATTTTTTCTTACTTCTTTATTAGCGGCCTTTTTTTCATAGTCTTCATAGGCCTTTACAATCTTCTGTACCAGTGGATGTCTTACAACATCAGCACTTGTCAGGTTACAGAATGCAATATCATCAATATTCTTAAGAACTGCACTTGCCACATCAAGACCGGACTTTGTATCCGGAGAAAGATCCTTCTGAGTTGCATCTCCTGTAATGATGACCTTAGATCCAAAACCAATTCTGGTAAGGAACATCTTCATCTGAGCAGGTGTGGTATTCTGGGCCTCGTCAAGAATAATAAAGGCGTTATCCAGAGTTCTTCCTCTCATATAGGCAAGTGGTGCCACTTCGATCAGTCCCTTTTCCATATTTTTGATAAAATTCTCTGTGCCCATGATCTGATAAAGGGCATCATACAAAGGCCTAAGGTAAGGATCCACTTTACTCTGCATATCTCCCGGAAGAAATCCAAGCTTTTCTCCTGCTTCAATAGCAGGTCTTGTAAGGATTATCCTTGAGACCTCTTCTCTCTGGAAGGCAGTTATAGCCATAGCCATAGCAAGATAAGTCTTACCGGTACCGGCAGGACCAAGTCCAAAGACTATCATCTTATTACGTATAGCATCGATATATTTCTTTTGCCCCAGAGTCTTAGGCTTTATGGGCTTTCCAGAGATTGTATGGCAGATAACATCCCTGTCTATATCAACAAGTACGTTGTCGTTTTCCTTTATTCCAGGCTCTCTTTCCTGATCCTGCTTAAGGGAGATGGCATAGTCTACGCTCTGCTCTTCAACCATGGATCCACGCCTTGAAAGCTGTACCAGCTCTCTTATGATCTGAGAGGCTCTCTGGGCCCCTTCCTTTTCACCAATTATATGAAGCTGTCCGTTTCGATCTATGATCTCCACCTGAAAGCTCTTTTCTATTTTCCTGATATAGCTGTCATTACCCCCGAAGATATTTCTCTCATCATCGGCGGTAAGATTAAGTGTAAGTTCCGTAATCTCACTCATATAGTAAATCCTGATCTTTATTTATGATAAGGTTCTCCATTTAGGATCCTGTAAGATCTGTAGATTTGTTCAAGAAGAATGACCCTCATCATCTGATGAGGAAAAGTCATATCTGAAAAGCTGATGGCCATCTGGGATTTCTTAAGAACACTTTCATGAAGCCCCAATGATCCGCCGATGATAAACTGAATGTGGTTAATTCCGTTCACTCCCTGTTTACCAATAAACTCTGAAAGCCCTTCGGAGGAAAGCTTTTTGCCCTTTATCTCCAGTGTACACATCTTAGCCTTGTCATCCAATGCTTCCAGTATTCTGTCAGCTTCCTTCTTTTTGATCTGCTCGCAAAGAGCCTCAGGAGCATCATCAGGAGTCTTTTCATCAGCCACCTCTATGATGTCCAGCTTACAATATCTGGAAAGTCTCTTGGAATACTCAGCGATTGCTTCATTCCAGTACTTTTCCTTTATTTTGCCTACACAAATGATACTGATCCTGCTCACAAAAACACCTTACTGATTCTCTTTTCCACCTGTGATAATACCTGAAACTCCGTTGCCCTTGGCTCCATCTGCAGTCATATATATATGATTGTCAGAGTTTTCCCTCTCGTTAAGGACAGGGAGATTACCCTTATTATCAATAGCTGCGTAATTGACCTGTTCCCAGTCACCACTATCGCAGTTCCCAAGCCACTCCATAGTGTTGCCATCCTTATCAATGGTTATGATATACATCTCCCCATTGTACTTTCCGGCTGCAAAACCGCCTATGGCATTCTGAAGATAGATATCTTCCGCATTCATGTACTCCGGATCATAATCATAATGCTCCTGGCCCTTTCCATCAGGAAGGTCACTCGCCCACTGTCCGGTATACAAATGCTCTTTTACTACATAGGTGCTATATGAAGGATAGAAAGATACCCATGTTCCTTCACCACTTCTTTGTCCATTTGACCAATTACCAAAGTAATACTGGTCATTAGCATAAACAGCCAAGCCCATACCATCCGGAAGACCAGCGCCATTCTTCTCTCCGCTGTAGTAGAAGTCCTTGCTTCCATTCAGAGAAAGAGACATTGCCTCATATCTCTCAAGATGTGCAAGATCCCTAACTGCATCCATATTTCCTGCAGCCCAATAGCTATACATATCCTGAAGCTGAGCAGAAATGTCAAACTTCATTCCCTTGTATACATTCTTTAAAGTCGCAGTTTTTGTGGCGTAGAAACTGTTTCCTGAAACAGCTCCCTTTGCAGTATCTTTAGTCTCTGAATATGTGAGCACAGAGGATCCTGTAGAACCAGAATCCCCTGTAGCTGTCAAATCGTTTTCATCAGACTTTTCTTCGTTTGCTGTGATCACAGAAAGGCCTTCAGATCCATCCTCCTGGCCACTGGAATACTTTGCAATGTTTTCCTCAAGTATCTCGCCATCGTTGTTCTTATTCCCTGAAAGAGCAAGGAATAACACAAGTATCAAAAGAACTACTGCTGCAATACCTGCTGTAATGGCTAATTTGATTTTTTCCTGTTTATCCAAATGTAAGCTCCTTAAAATTGATTACCTTTCCTTGCCGTAGAAGAAAAGTCCAAGCATTCCGGGGCCAACATGGGCTCCGGAGAATGGCTCATGCTGAGCAAGGGTGATAGGTGTGTCCGGAGCAATCTCACGGATCATGTTCACCAGTGTATTTGCATCCTCAAGGCAATCACCATGGGAAATGCAGATATGCTGCTCAGGTACATCCATAACCTTTTCCTGAAACTTATTTACCAGAGCTTTTATAGCCTGGCTACGGCCTCTGACTTTAGCGCAGGACACAATGTGACCTGTGCTGTCTCCATAAAGGATAGGCTTAATGTTTAAGACAGTTCCAATGGTTGAAGCAACTCCGCTTACACGGCCTGTTCTTCTAAGGAAGTTAAGATCATCTACCGTAAAATACTGGCACATATGTGGAACATCATCATCCACAATTTTAGCTGCTTCTTTCACATCAACGCCTTTCTTTGCCAAAGAAGCTGCTTTTTCTGCCAAAAGACCATTTCCAAATCCACATCCGTGGGAATCCACAATATGTACAAAACGATCAGGGAATTCCTCCATAAGTTCCTCTGCTGCAATTCTTGCAGCATTATAGGTTCCACTAATACCGGAACTCATGGAAATATAAACAATATCCTGTCCCTGATCTAAAACCGGACGGAAATGCGTTTCAAACAAATGCGTATTAAGCAAAGATGTCTTAGCAACCTTGCCATTTCTCAGGTCCTCATAAAATGAATGGCCATCGAAATGATCAATATCCCCAAGATATACCTGTGGCACATCATCAAGCAGATAATCGTTTGGAATGAGACTTATGCCATCAAGCATTTCCTTAGGAAGGTTTGCACATCCATCTGCAAACACTACAAAACTATAGCCCATAACTCCCCCACTTACTTTGAAAGATATTCGTCGATGCCCTTTGCAGCAGCTCTTCCTGCACCCATTGCAAGAATTACAGTAGCAGCTCCGGTAACAGCATCTCCACCGGCAAATACACCCTTCTTTGATGTCTGTCCGTTTGCTTCGTCAGCAACGATACATTTTCTTCTGTTGATCTCAAGACCTTCTGTAGTTGAAGAAATAAGAGGGTTAGGAGAAGTTCCAAGTGACATGATAACTGCATCACACTCGATCTCGAACTCTGATCCTGGAATCTCAACAGGGCTTCTTCTTCCTGACTCATCAGGCTCGCCAAGCTCCATACGGATGCAGGTAATGCTCTTTACCCATCCATTCTCATCCTCATGGATCTCAACTGGGTTTGTGAGAAGGTCAAAAATGATGCCCTCTTCCTTAGCGTGATGAACCTCTTCCTTACGTGCAGGAAGCTCTTCCTCACCACGTCTGTATACAACGTGAACCTCTGCTCCGAGACGAAGTGCTGTTCTTGCAGCATCCATAGCAACGTTTCCGCCACCAACTACTACGCACTTTTTAGCCTTCATGATAGGTGTTGTTGAGTTCTCATCAAAGGCCTTCATCAGGTTGCTTCTTGTGAGGTACTCGTTAGCAGAGAATACCCCCATAGCCTGCTCGCCTGGGATATTCATGAATCTTGGAAGTCCGGCACCTGAACCTACAAATACAGCCTCAAAGCCTTCCTTCTCCATAAGCTCGTCGATAGTAACGCTCTTTCCGATAACTACGTCAGTTTCAAGCTTAACGCCAAGAGCCTTAACATTCTCAATTTCCTTCTTAACTACTGCATCCTTAGGAAGACGGAACTCAGGAATACCATAAACAAGTACTCCGCCAGCCTCATGAAGTGCTTCAAAGATAGTAACATCATAGCCCATCTTTGCAAGGTCTCCGGCGCATGTAAGTCCTGAAGGACCTGAACCGATTACAGCAACCTTTTTGCCCTTCTTCTCCTTAGCACCTTCAGGCTTAATTCCAAGCTCACGTGCAGAATCTGCAACGTATCTCTCAAGCTTACCGATAGATACAGCATCGCCCTTGATGCCTCTTACACATTTACCCTCACACTGGCTCTCCTGAGGACATACACGTCCACATACAGCAGGAAGTGCGCTGGACTTACTGATAACCTGATAAGCAGCCTCAACGTTTCCTTCTTTAACCTCTTTAATAAAGCCCGGAATATCAATAGAAACAGGGCATCCTTCAACACACTTTGGATTAGGACAGCCAAGGCATCTTTTTGCCTCTGTTTCTGCTTCTTCTTTGTTGTATCCAAGACAAACTTCCTTGAAGTTCTTTGCTCTTTCTTTTGCGTCCTGCTCACGAACAGGAACTCTTACAAATCCATCCATACTTTTTCTCCTATCTATGACTTTGAATCCCTATATCACTCGCAGTTGCCGCATCCGCCGTGGTGTGTGTCACCTTCCTGTGCCTTGAGGAAAAGTCTTCCCTCCTCAGTCTTGTAGAGCTTCATTCGATTCATAGCCTGATCAAAGTCAACCAGGTGTCCATCGAACTCAGGTCCATCAACACAGGCAAACTGAACCTTACCACCAACAGTAAGTCTGCATGCACCGCACATGCCTGTTCCGTCAACCATAATAGGATTCATGCTGACAACAGTAGGAATACCAAGCTCCTTTGTGAGCTTGCATACGAATTTCATCATGATCATTGGTCCAATAGCTACGCAGTGATCATACTTATTGCCTTCGTTCCAAAGATCCTGAAGAGCAACTGTAACCATTCCGCTTCTTCCATAAGAACCGTCATCTGTTGTGATATGAAGGTTACAAACCTCTTTAAATCTGTCCTCAAGGATAACAAGATCCTTATTCTTTGCACCGATAATAACATCACAGTCAACACCGTGCTCCTTAAGCCATTTAGCCTGAGGATAAACAGGAGCTGTACCAACACCGCCTGCAATAAAGACAATCTTCTTTTTCTTAAGCTCCTCAACATCCTCATAAATAAGGTCAGAAGCTTTTCCTAAAGGTCCTACTACATCTGCAAGCTCATCTCCCGCCTTAAGATGAGAAAGCTTATATGTTTCAGCACCTATAGCCTGGACAACTATTTCTACAGTTCCCTTTTCTCTGTCATAGTCACAGATTGTTAAAGGAATTCTCTCTCCATCCTCATTTACACGTATAATAAGAAACTGTCCCGGTAAACAGGCACTAGCTACACGTGGAGCCTCAACGATCATCTGAAAAATGTTCGTAGTAAGCTCATTTGCCTCCAAAATTTTGAACATACCTCTCCTCCTATCTGTTTGATATTGTTATCAGTGTATATTTGCCACTTGAATCATA
>CAMVRW010000125.1 GCA_947169985.1 uncultured Butyrivibrio sp.
CTTCTGGGCCAGTTCCACCGCAGGCTGGGTGAAATACTGATTGGTCATCACAACTCCAACCATGCGCCCATAGAAATCACGTCCGGCATATACTTCCTGAACCGCCTTTACGCCGATGGGCTTGTCGTAACATTTGCACTGAACAGCATAGGTTATCCCATCCTTTTCAGCCAGAATGTCAGCACCAAAATCACCACTGCCCTTCGTGACCTCAACTTCTATAAAACCATTGGCTCTCAAAATATCAGCGCAGTAATACTCGAAGTCATGGCCCTCCATCTCATCCATAGGGAGTTCTTTGGGTGGGCGGTTCTTAAGCCAGTGGAAAAAAACTGCCACCAGGATGACAAGTATTATAGCTAAACTTATGATCAAAATCGGAACGCGAACATTTAACATGTCTTTCCATACCCCAATCTGTTAATCCTGGTCAGACGAGTATCAGAGCTTAAGATCTCCTTCTTTAACCCAGCCGAGCTTCTTAACTACTGCATGGATAGCAAGAGAGAAAACTGCCGGAAGAACAAAGGAAATAAGTACAAGTCCAAGCCAGTCAAAGCCTGTGATAGGGCCTCTTGCACCTTCAGCAATCTGGTTGACCCAACCGGTGTAAACACCAATCTGACCAACAAGTCCACAGGTTCCCATTCCTGAAGAAACAGGTGCGCCGTCCATTCTAAGTCCAAAAATGCAGGTTGCGATAGGTCCTGTAATTGCTGAAGCAAGAGTAGGTGCAATCCAGATCCTTGGGTTCTTGATGATGTTACCCATCTGAAGCATTGATGTGCCGATTCCCTGTGAAACCAGTCCGCCCCACTTATTCTCCTTAAATGAGATAACCGCAAATCCTACCATCTGAGCACAGCATCCTGCTACAGCTGCACCACCTGCAAGACCTGTAAGTCCAAGGGCTGCGCAAATAGCTGCAGAAGAAATAGGAAGTGTAAGGGCCATACCAACCACTACAGCAACAAGGATTCCCATAAGGAATGGCTGAAGCTCTGTAGCCCACATGATAAGGTTACCTACTGCCATTGCTGCTCTTCCCAGGGGAGGTGCAATGAGCCAGGAGAAAAATACACCCACTGCTATAGTAACAAGTGGAGTGACCAATATATCGACCTTAGTCTCTTTTGAAACTGCTTTTCCGAATTCTGCAGCGAGAATTGCCACAAAAAGAACTGCCAGAGGACCGCCTGCTCCGCCCAAAGCGTTAGCTGCAAATCCTACTGTTATCATAGAGAAAAGAACCAGTGGCGGGCACTTAAGTGCATATCCGATAGCCACAGCCATAGCCGGACCACTCATGGCTGATGCAAGACCGCCAACAGTGTAATCTGAACCCGCGATTGTTGCTACTGTTGTAGTAAGAAATGGAATTTTGAACTGTGTTCCAACAGTGTTGATGATGGTTCCGATGAGCAGTGAGCAGAAAAGTCCCTGCGCCATAGCTCCCAGAGCATCAATGCCGTATCTCTTTAATGAGATCTCAATGTCTTTTCTTTTTAAAAACTCTTTCATATCCTTCCTCCTAGTCGACGCCGCATCTTTTTATGGGTCGCCGCTTTATATCTGGCATCTTTTCCATGCCATACATCTGCACGATTTTACCACAGTTTCCACGCATTCATCAACACCAATCTGCCATTACCCCTTTATTTATGCGCTAAAGCTGATAAACTAATTATTATGAAAAGCCAAACGCTAGACTCACTTATTTTACTCATATTTCCCATAGCTCTTTTGGCTGTCACCTTCTACAAGGCAGAGTTTTCAAGGCTTTGCATCGGCCAGGAATCTGAACCTACCAGGGACGGCAGGGATTTTCTGACCCAGAGCAGGATGATCCGGGCAAGCGCCTGCATTTTCATCATCCTCCACCACCTGGTCCAGACAGTGACCTCCTATGGGTACGTCTACAAAGGCCCCATCACTTTGCTTAACTATATGGGGTATCTGTTTACTGCGCTCTTCTTTTTCTTTTCAGGCTTCGGCCTTATCGTAAGCTTTTACTCAAAGCCGGATTATCTGGATCACTTTTTCTCCAGGCGAATCCTCTCTGTTCTTATTCCGTTTTGGGTCGCCAACCTGGCAGGCATTGTCATAGAAGTTGTAAAGGGCCTCGGAACGCCATCTTCTTATTTAAAAGAGCTTGTTGGCCTTACGCTCATCAACGGCAATGGCTGGTTTATCATTGAGATAGTTCTTTTATATTGCGCCTTCTACCTGTTTTTCAGATTCCTGAAAAACAAAGACCTGGCACTTATCCTTATGCTGCTGACAGTTCTATTTATAATAGTAGCTTCATTCCTTCGTGGTCACGATCTTGATAGCGGTGATTCCCGCTGGTTTAGGGGGGAGTGGTGGTATAACTCAACCTGCGCCTTCGGATTTGGTATGCTCTATGGTCGCTTCAGGGATTCCTGGAACAGCTTTTTTGAAAAGAGCTATAAGATTGTCACTGCACTTTGTGGCGTAGCATTTCTTCTTGTCTTTTCACAGTCCATCTATACTAACAACCACAGGGGTTATTATCACGAGCTGTCTTTCCACGGCCAAAGAGATGCGCTTTTGACCCTGCTTATCCAAACTATCACCTGCCTTCTTTTTACTCTGCTTGTCCTGCTTATTAACAGAAGACTCACCATAGGAAACAAGCCACTGAAATTCATAAGCTCCATGAGTCTTGAGATCTTCCTGATCCACGGATTCTTTGTGAGTATGATTTTTGGCGGCAAAAACTATCCCGACCCGATATTCTTTCTGGCAGTCCTTATCAGTTCCTTTATTCTTGCATATCTGCTCTCCCTAGCCGACAGCTATCTTCTTGATAAGGCAAAAGAGCTTTTGACAAAGCTTCAAAATAACGAGAAGCGCAAAAAAATGCTGGTGACCGTTCTTTTGGTGGCAGTACTTTTCTTGGCGGTAATAGCTCTTTTCTCCGGGAGGCGTTTTATTCTGGCAAAGAGTGAATATGAGGATGAGCTTGTAACCTTAAGAAATGCTGATGTGGGGGACGAGGTCAGATTCGGACACTTTGATACGGATACGCTGCTGCCTGGGGCAGAGAGGCTCACATGGATAGTTATTGACAGGAAAGGTAACAGTCTTCGACTGCTTTCCAAGTACGGAATTGCCGGAAGCTTCTACAATCAAAAGCATGAGGAGATTTCCTGGAGAGATTCTGATCTATATGCGCTTTTGAATTCAGAGGATTCTACACAAGCCTTTAGCCGATACGAAGTTCGGATCCTGTCTGAAGATCCCGGCACCAAGGAAACCATCAGCCTTCTGACTGTTGACGATGCAAAAGAGCTTTTTGCCACAAATAAGGATAGAGAGCTGGAGATCACATCTGCTGCCCTTGCAAACGGAACCAACGAAAACCAAAAGAGTAAGTATAACGAATGGGACATGAAGGGCTATCGAACTTCCTGGTGGTGGCTTAAGGGAAGTGACACTCCTAGTGTGTATGCACCTATCGTCACAGAGGATGGCGAGATCTTAGAGGACAAAAAGGTCGTAAATAAACCAGCTGGAGCCATCAGGCCCGTAATATGGATAACTCTTCCATCAGAAAACTAATCGTTTGAACAGATTCATCGGGGGATGTTATACTAAATTATTGGAAGAGTTTTAGGGGGGAGATAATATGACTTTTAGCGTTCAGAGCCTTGCCTTTATGGGGGCCGTCTTTTTGATATTCTATTTTATCAGGCGGCGGGCCAGGGCCTATTTTCTTTTAGCGGCAAGTATTGCCTTCATTGCCTATCTTGATGTAAATTCCTGCTACTGGGTTCTAGCAACCTCCGGGATTGTTTATGTTTGGGGCCTTATAGAAGGCTTCCTTACGAAAAGACATAAACCGCTTGCCAAGGTCTTCATGGCCCTTGGCGTTATTCTTTGTGCTTCCTCACTATTCCTATTAAAACATGTGGCAAAATGGAACTTTTCTGACGAGATCCTAAAGAGCCTTATCATGCCACTGGGCTTTTCTTACTATATTTTCCAGGCCATCGCCTATATTGTGGATATTTATCAGGAGAAAATGGAGCCTGAGGGAAATATCCTGTTCTTTTCTCTCTACATGTGCTTCTTCCCAAAGTTTCTCAGCGGACCTATAGAGGCGCCTGAGAATCTTCTTCCTCAGATCAAGACACTTCATAAAGTTTATATGGACGATGACAACAAAAGAGTTTTCATCGCCTTTCCCACGCTGCTCTATGGTTTCTTTATGAAAACTGTGGTGGCGGACAGACTTGCCATGTATGCGCCGAAGATTTTGAATTTCCCACACATTTATGGAAGCCAGTGGCTCTTTTTAGGAATGATCATGTTCACCATGCAGATATACTGTGACTTTGCAGGCTACAGTGCAATCGCCATAGGATTCAGCAGAGCTCTTGGCATCAGGCTTACGGAGAACTTCAATGCCCCATATCTTTCACCGGATATTACAACCTTCTGGAGAAGATGGCATATTTCCCTGTCAACCTGGCTTAAGAACTATATCTATATCCCACTGGGAGGCAATCGAAACGGCCTTCCAAGAAAGCTTCTTAACACGATGATCGTCTTTATCGTATGCGGTCTTTGGCACGGTGTGGGACTTAGCTTTGTGATCTGGGGAGCTCTTCACGGGATTTACAGCATAATTGACACTCTTTTAAAGACCCGCAAAAAGAAGGGCGATAGCACCAAGATAAAGACCATCCTCTGCACAATAGTCACTTTCTTTGCAGTAGCTGTGGCCTGGATATTTTTTGGGGCTCCGAACACCAAGTTTGCACTGAACTTTATCTATAGAATGCTCCGGTTTAGCACCGGTGAGATTCCGCTGGATATTCAGACTTTGGAACTTGGCGTTAAAAAATTCGACTTAAATCTCATACCTTATGGAATTGTTGTATTTGCCATGGATCTTTTTATGTTGAAGATGAAGCTTCCTTTTGGCGAGGCTCTGCATAAGGTTTCGCCGGCCATCAGGTATCTGGTGGAATACCTTTTGATACTTGCGATAATTCTTTTAGGTGTCTACGGGCCAGGCTACGACGCTGCAGACTACCTGTATCAGGATTTCTAAGGGGAGTTAACATGGAAAAGAAATTAAAGAAACATCTTTTGCAGAAGAAAAATATTCTTCGCATTGCATTTATAATACTTACGCTTGTCTCCCTATGGTACTGGAACGGAGTCATGAGCGTAAAGAACGATCACGGTATAACCCAGGCGACGGCTGTATATTACCAACCCAAGAACACCGTGGATGTTGTGATGATGGGCTCAAGCCATATACACTACAACATCAACACGGGGATATTATGGAAGGATTACGGGATTGCATCTTTTGACTACAGCGCAGCTGAGCAGCCTCTTTGGATTACCTACCACTACCTGGTTGAGTTCTGCAAGAATCAAAAGCCCAAGGTCATGGTCCTGGATCTGTATTCACTTGCAAATAATAAGAACGATTACCAGTATGACTGGATAAAGCCCAATATTCTTGGAATGCGTTTTTCCCTTAATAAGCTCCAGATGCTTTATGATAGTGTGGAAATTGAAAAGATCGGAGATTACTTCCCTTCAATTGCCGTTTATCACGACAGATTCAGCGAACTTACAAAGGAAGACTTTATCTATCCATTTACCATAAACACTGAGATGCAAAACTTTAAGGGCTTTGCCCCATCATTCGAGACTAACAGTCAGGTACAGCCCACATGGTCCCAGACCCAGAGCGGCGGAATGACTCTGAAGCAGGAACTGTATCTCCAGAAGATAATCGACTATACCAAGAAGCACGACATAGAGCTCTTTTTAATAGTAACTCCTTACGTTACCACCGATGAAGACGAGCTGGTGTATAACCGTGTCAAGGAAATTGCTGCCATGAATGACATCGATTTCAACAGCTCCAACTATGATTATGATGCCATTGGCCTTGATTTCTCCAGGGACTTCTACGACCACTCCCATCTGAACTTTCGCGGAGCTGAGAAGTTTACCAATTATCTGGGAAAAGAGCTAAAGAACCGTTTTGACATTCCTGACCGCCGTGGCCAGGAAGGCTACGAATCCTGGGATAGGGATTATGAAAACATACAAGAGATGATGAAGGGGCACACTTAAAAAGTGCCCCTTTTAAATTTCTTAGCAGCCTTCGCCCATTTTGATATTTCTTTCTTCCTGGCGTAGTTTCTGGTGTTTTCCACGCTCAAAGTGATTCTCCCGAAGGATTATAAACAAAGTTCACATAATCACCTACTACCGGGAGTTCATCCGCCTCTCCTTCAAAGAAGCTCCCCTTGAGCCTTGCAGGGATATCATTATCCTTAAATCTTATGGTAAAACTGTTCTTTTGAATGGCAGAAATTCTGCCTGTCGAACTATTATTGTTCATTTTTGATTCTCCATTTCTGTTCTATGTTGTCAGTTATTTGGGTTATACAGAAAGGGAGCCCCTATAAACAGAGTGCCAAAAGGCAAAAGAAAACCGTGACTAAGAAGCCACGGTTAAAAGATTCATATTAGGTATTTCTTTAAAAATCGCAAACCGAGGTTCTCTTTCTGTATGAAGTTACAATCTCTGTTCTCTTTGCACTCATTATCATGATTACCTCGCTTTCCTTTTTATTTTTTAACAATGATATTGTATCAGTATCACGTACTGATATCAATACACTATTTCCACTGAAATATATCAAGATCAACCTTCCCGTCAGAAACAGTTACGCCTTCCGCCTCCAGCAGCTTTGCCTGTGCTCCAGCTCCACCGAAAGCAAATTTCCCTGCCAGTTCTCCTTTAGCATTCACAACGCGATAGCAGGGAATACTATCCGGATCCGGGTTCTTGTGAAGAGCATTTCCTACAGCTCTGGCCATCTTCCTATCCCCAGCAAGTTCCGCAATCTGCGAATATGTAGCAACATGACCATATGGTATCTTCTTTACTACCTCATATATTCTCTTTGAAATATCCATAGATCTCCTTCAAGTCGTCTTCGTCAAGAGAACTACGGTTTCAACATGGCT
>CAMVRW010000126.1 GCA_947169985.1 uncultured Butyrivibrio sp.
TATCCTGATATCGCAGAAGAGCTTATCCGTATGTATGGCTATGACCATGTTGAGGCTACATTCCTTAAGGATTGCAATGTTACTGTTGGTGGAAGAAACCTTAAGCAGAAGACAGAACTCAGGATAAAGAGAGCTCTTTGCGCTCAGGGTGCGTACGAGTGCATGCATTACTCATTCTTCTCACCTTCAGATCTTGATCTCCTTGGATTTGCTGAGGATGCTGATGAGAGAAAGGCTATTAAGATCCTCAATCCTATAAATGAAGACCTTTCTATCATGAGAACTACTCTGGCTGCACAGATGATCCACGCTATTGCCAGAAACCAGAAGAAGGGCACTTTAGAGGGAAGACTTTTCGAGCTTGGTAACAGATTTGTTCCAAAGTCTCTGCCACTTACAGAATATCCTGATGAGAAGGCTACTCTTTGCATTGGTGTCTTTGGAGAAGATGAAGATATCTTCACATTAAAGGGACTTGCAGAGAATGTTGCAGCTGCTCTTCATATCAGCTTTAAGTATGAGACTGCTACAAAGACTTTCCTCCATCCATACAGAACAGCTAAGGTTCTATGCGAAGGCGAAGAGGTTGGATACCTTGGACAGATCACCTATGAGATCCAGGATGAGACTGACATGAGAATTCCTGCTTATATCTGTGAGCTTGATCTTTCCGTACTTGAGAAGTGGTATGGCAAGACTCCTACATTTGAGCCTCTTTCAAAGTTCGCTACGGTTAAGCGTGACCTGGCTCTTATCATGGACAAGACAGTTACCTGCGGAGAGGTAGAGGAGGCAATCTATGGCTCCTGCAAGTATGTGACAGATGTTAAGCTCTTTGACGTATATGAAGGACTTCCAATTCCTCCAACAAAGAAGAGTATGGCGTTTACTATCACATTCACACCAAAGGATGAGGAGCTCACTGACGATGCTATAAGCGGATACGTAGATAAGATGCTCAGAAAGCTCTCCTTCACTATGGGAATTGAACTTAGATCCTAATCTTTAGAAATAAAACACTCTTTTGAAAGGAGATAAATATATGAACAGAAAGAACGCATGGACAACATATAATGCTACACAGCTTAAGGCAGTAGAGAAATTTGCTGACAACTACAAGGTTTTCCTTGATAACTCTAAGACTGAGCGCGAGGCCATCGATACAATCGTTAACGAGATCGAGGCTGCAGGCTACAGAGAACTTAACACTTTAATTGGTGGTAAGACAAAGCTTAAGAAGGGTGACAAGGTTTATTCCGTATGGATGAACAAGTCAATCGCAATGTTCCAGATTGGCTCTGATCCTCTTGAGGCAGGAATGAACATCCTTGGAGCTCACATTGATTCTCCAAGACTTGATGTTAAGCAGAATCCTCTTTATGAGGATGGAGGCTTTGCTTATCTTGATACCCACTACTACGGCGGAATCAAGAAGTACCAGTATGTGGCAATTCCTCTTGCTATCCACGGCGTTGTTGTTAAGAAGGACGGCACAACTGTACAGCTCAATGTAGGTGAGGATGAGGATGATCCTGTATTCTTCGTATCAGATCTTCTTATTCACCTGGCTCAGGAACAGATGGACAAGAAGGCTTCCAAGGTTATAGAGGGTGAAGCACTTGACCTTATTATTGGAAACAGACCTTTTGTTATCGAGAGCGATGAGAAGGAAAAGGCAGCTAAGAAGAACAGCAAGCTTTCTGCAGGCGAGCAGTATGCCCTTGACGCTGAGAAGGCTGAGAAGGCAGAGAGCGGAAAGGTATCAGGAGCTGTAAGACGTGGTATCCTTGCTATCCTCAATGACCTCTATGGCTTTGAGGAGGATGACTTCATTTCAGCTGAGCTTGAGATCGTTCCTGCTGGAAAGGCAAGAGATGCAGGCTTTGACAGATCAATGATCCTTGGCTACGGCCACGATGACAGGGTTTGCGCTTATCCTTCCATGAAGGCCATTCTTGATGTTAAGAGCGTAAAGAGAACAGCCTGCTGCATCCTTGTTGATAAGGAGGAGATTGGCAGCGTAGGTGCTACAGGTATGAGATCAAAGTTCTTTGAGAACGCTGTAGCAGAGCTTATGAACCTTACAAAGGAAGGCTACAATGACCTTTCTCTTAGAAGATGCCTTGCAAATTCCTGCATGCTTTCTTCTGACGTTAATGCAGGCTTTGATCCAAGCTATGCTTCATGCTTCGAGAAGAAGAACGCTTCTTTCCTTGGCCAGGGTCTTGTATTCAGCAAGTTCACAGGTTCAAGAGGAAAGTCCGGCTCAAATGATGCAAACGCTGAGTTCATTGCAGAGATCAGAAAGGCCTATGACAAGGATGGCATCGTTTACCAGACAGCAGAGCTTGGTAAGGTAGATGTTGGCGGCGGCGGAACCATCGCATACATCCTGGCACTTTACGGAATGAATGTTATTGATGCAGGTGTTGCAGTCCTCAACATGCATGCACCATGGGAAGCTATCAGCAAGGCCGATCTTTTCGAGGCTTACAGAGGATATGTTTCATTCCTTCAGAACATTGATTTCAGAAATGAGTAATTTGATTTAGAAAGAGCAGTAATGAGTGATAATAGAGAAATAGGTCTTTCTACAGCGGATTATTACTTTGATCTTCCACAGGAGCTGATTGCTCAGGATCCTATGGAGAAAAGAGATGAGTGCAGACTGTTAGTTGTAGATAAAAAGACCGGTGAGACAAGTCACCACATTTTTAGTGAAATTATTAATTATTTAGAGCCAGGCGATTGCCTGGTTCTTAATAATACCAAGGTTATTCCTGCAAGGCTTCTTGGAGAGAAGGAGGGAACAGGTGCAGCTGTGGAGATACTTCTTTTAAAGAGAAAAGAAGCTGATCTGTGGGAGTGCCTTGTAAAGCCCGGAAAAAAGCTTCGTCCAGGAGCAAGAGTCAGCTTTGGAGGAGGAATCCTTACAGCTGAGATTATGGACATTGTGGAAGATGGTAACAGGCTGGTAAAGTTCTTTTACGAAGGAATATGGGAAGAGGTTCTGGACAGGCTTGGAGAGATGCCACTTCCTCCATACATTACCCATAAGCTCCAGGACAAGAACATGTATCAGACTGTCTACGCCAAGTACGAGGGTTCAGCTGCTGCACCTACAGCAGGACTTCACTTTACCAATGAACTTCTTAAGAAGATCGAAGAAAAGGGCGTAGATCTTGCCTATGTTACTCTTCATGTTGGCCTTGGTACCTTCAGACCCGTTAAGGTTACCAACGTGAAGGAACACCACATGCATTCAGAGTGGTACCAGGTTACCCAGGAGGCTGCGGATAAGATCAATAAGGCTAAGGAGTCAGGACACAGGGTTATCTGTGTTGGAACCACCAGCTGCAGGACTATAGAAAGTGCTGCTGATGAGAACGGCCATATGAGTGAATGCAGCGATGATACATCCATATTCATCTATCCCGGATACAAGTTTAAGGTAACGGATTGCCTGATCACTAATTTCCACCTTCCTGAATCAACGCTGGTTATGCTTGTTTCAGCCCTGGCAGGAAGAGAGCATGTTTTAAGTGCCTATGAAGAGGCTATAAAGGAGAGGTACAGGTTCTTTTCCTTCGGAGATGCGTGTTTCTTCTACGACAGGTAAAGGAAAAGTATGATATACTTAATCTTGAAGTGTTTCATAAAAGTATAAACATGGGGGTACATTATGGAAGACAAGAGAAAACACAAGAGACTTGGACTTACTGGCGAGATTTTGATCAAGCATCTGGGCGGCAATGAGGGCCCTGTAAATGCTACCATTGAGATAACAGACTGTTCAAGTGACGGAATTGGTTTTTCCACAGATGCTCAGCTTGTAGTTGGCAATAACTACGAGGCTAATCTGACACTTTGGACCAAGGAGGTTCTCCACGTTTTCATTCAGATTGTCAGAGCAGTTCAGACAGAAACAGGATTCCATTATGGCGGAATCTTTATTGGAATGCCTGATGCTGACAAGATGAGGATTGAGGTCTATGAGACCGTAGAAGATCAGCTTAAGGAGCAGAACAATTAATCATGAAAATAGCAGTAGTAGGAACCGGATACGTTGGGCTTTCCAATTCGGTTCTTTTATCACAGTATAACGATGTAAAGGCAGTAGATGTCATCCCTGAAAAGGTTGACATGATCAATAACAGGAAATCTCCAATAGTCGATAAGGAGATTGAAGAGTATCTTTCTACAAAGGACCTTCGACTTGAGGCTACCACAGACGCATCCTATGCATATGCAGATGCTGATTTTGTCATCGTCTCTACACCTACAAACTACGACGAGAAGCTTAATTACTTTGATACTTCCTCTGTTGTAAGCGTTGTAGATCAGGTAAGGAAAGAGAATCCTGATGCCTTTATTGTGATCAAGTCAACCATTCCTGTAGGTTATACAGAGGAGCTTTGGGAGACTTATCACACAGACCATATCATGTTTTCTCCAGAGTTTTTGAGGGAGGGACATGCTCTTTACGATAACCTTTATCCTTCAAGGATAATTGTTGGATATGACACAGAGAGCGAAGAGGCTGAGGAGAAGGCTCATTTGTTTGCAGATCTGCTTAAGCAGGGAGCAAAAAAGGAGAAGATTGACGTTCTGTTCATGAACTCCACAGAGGCTGAGTCTGTTAAGCTCTTTGCCAATACTTTCCTTGCACTTAGGGTATCTTTCTTTAACGAGCTTGATACCTATGCAGAGGTCAGAGGACTTAACACCAGAAATATCATCGAGGGTGTTTGCCTTGATCCAAGAGTTGGTAATTTCTATAACAATCCATCCTTTGGATACGGCGGCTACTGCCTTCCTAAGGATACGAAGCAGCTTTTGGCAAACTACGAGGATGTTCCCAATAACCTGATCACAGCCATTGTTGAAGCTAACAGGACCAGAAAGGACTTCATTGCTGACAGAGTCTGGGCCCTTCATCCCAAGAAGGTTGGAGTTTACAGACTTACTATGAAGGCAGGCTCTGATAACTTCAGACAGTCAGCTATTCAGGGAATCATGAAGAGGATCAAGTCCAGGGGAATAGAGTGTGTGGTTTATGAACCAACTCTAAAGGACGATGATTTCTTTAACTCACCTGTTGAGAGAGATCTTGCGAAGTTTAAACAGGAGTGTGATTTCATCATTGCCAACCGTTTGACTGATGAACTCTCAGACGTGGTTGATAAGGTTTATACCAGAGATCTTTTTGGAAACGAGTAAAATGCAGGCTTTTAGGGATTGCTTTTGCGGCAATCCCCTTTTTTATGGGAATACAGAGCTATATTTCGCCGTTTTGTCTGTTGTGGGCGATATTGGGGGATGGTATAGTCTTTAATATACAGGAGGGAAGTGTTATGAAACAAAAAAAGCAATTTGACGCAGCAAAATTTGGAAGGACATCGCTTTTTATCGTGATAGGGTTATTCATCTTATCCGTAGTATTCGGTTCCTTCTACAACGTAAGTGAGCAGGAGCAGGCGGTTGTAACCCAGTTCGGAAAAGTCGTGGCAACCAATTCTGCGGGATTATATTTCAAGATCCCTTTTATCCAGAGAGTTCACAAGGTTGATATGACAACCCACGGCATTGGAATCGGTTATGTTCTCGATGGAAACGGTCAGAATATTACAGTGGATGATGAGGGAATAATGATCACCTCTGATTTCAACTTTGTAGACATTGATTTCTATCTTGAATACAAGGTAAGTGATCCGGTGGCTTACATCTACAACACGGATTCACCCGAAGTTATCATGAAGAACATAGCCCTGGCAAGCATTCGTTCAACAGTGATTGACTATCCGGTTGACGAGGTCATCACAACAGCCAAGGGTCAGATACAGGCTGAGGCAAAAGAGAGACTGGCTACAGCACTTCAGGATGAGAACGTTGGACTTACAGTAGTTAATCTTTCCGTTCAGGATGCTGAGCCACCAACAGATGATATCAAGCAGGCTTTCAAGGCTGTTGAGACAGCTAAGCAGGGAAAAGAAACAGCTGTAAACAATGCAAAGAAGTACCAGAGCGAGCAGGTTCCGGCTGCTGAAGCTGAGGCTGACAGGATCGTTCAGAACGCTGAAGCTCAGAAGGCTGCCAGGATCGCAGAAGCTGAAGGTGAGACAGCAAAGTTTAACAGCATTTTTGAAGAATACAGCAAATACCCTCTCATAACAAAGCAGAGAATGTTCTACGAGGCAATGGAGAATGTACTTCCTGATGCCAAGGTTATCATCACAGATGGTAATACACAGCAGATGCTTCCACTGGAGAGCTTCTCCACAGGAATAGCCGGTGGTGAAAGCACTACTGAGGGCAACTAAGTAGACATAGTAACTATAGAATAAGTTGAGGGAAAAAATATGAAGAAGAAAATCACAGGGACTTTAATAGTCATAATAATAGTAGTTGCAGCAATAATCCTTGGAAATTCCTTATATACAGTTCACCAGAAGGAATATGTTGCAGTTAGACAGTTTGGTAAGATCGTAAAGGTTGAGTCAGAACCCGGCCTTAAGATGATCACACCATTTGTACAGAGCACACAGCGCATCAGCGCAGCAACAAAGATCTATGACATTCCGGCATCTGATGTTATCACAAAGGACAAAAAGTCAATGATCACAGACACTTACGTTCTTTGGAAGGTTGTTGATCCTGTAAAATATATCCAGTCTCTTAATGCACTTGATGCAAGAGCACAGGAGAGGATCGAAGCAGCAGTTTACAACGCAACCAAGACAGCTATTTCTTCCATGACACAGGACGAAGTCATCGATTCAAGAGGTGAGGTTCTTACAAAGCTCATCACAACAGATGCTAACTCAGATATGGGTGGATATGGAATAGAGATCGTTACTGCTGAGATCAAGGCCCTTGACCTTCCTGATGACAACAGAACAGCAGTGTATGAGAGAATGATCTCAGAGCGAAACAACATTGCTGCTTCCTATGAAGCTGAAGGTAATGCTGAAGCTCAGAAGATCAAGAACGAGACAGACAAGAAGGTTG
>CAMVRW010000127.1 GCA_947169985.1 uncultured Butyrivibrio sp.
AGAACGTCTTTACTCTCCGTATAGCGTCTGTTTATCTTATACAGGTCACTGATGGTACAGAGCATACTGATACTCTTTACTCTTTTCCAGTCAATGGTGTCTGCTATCTTAACTGCTTCGGCAAATCTGCCTTCCCCAATCAAAGCCTTTATTTCATCGGCTCGAATTTTATATTCGACTTTATCCAAAATATCTACCTCTTTGGTGCAAAAAATACAATATCTAGTAGTTAGTTTAACATAGCACCCCTGCTTTGTAAAATATCAGAAAGCTCTGCAAACTGCTCAAGACTCAGTATTTCGCCCCTTGCTTTTTCATCAATCCCCATTTTAAGAAGCGCATCCTGTACCTCCTGTCTTGAAACTCCCAAAGAAGGGTTGTTTGACAGTGAATTGGACAGGGTTTTTCTCCTCTGGTTAAAGGATGTTCTTATGATCTCAAACATGTACTTCTCATCCTTAACCTTTACTGATGGCTCAAGAAATCTTGAAAGCTTCACCACTACAGACCCTACCCCCGGCTGAGGAATAAAACTGCTGGGTGGAACATCCATCACCGACTTTGCATCCGCGTAGAAGCCTACTGCCAGCGAAAGAGAGCCGTAGTCCTTGTTTCCGGGAGGCGCTGACATTCTGTCTGCCACCTCTTTTTGCACCATGACTGTTACGCTTTCTATGGGCGCTCCGCTCTCAAAAAGCTTCATGATGATAGGTGTCGTGATGTAGTAAGGCAGGTTTGCCACAACCTTGATGGGCTTGCCTTCATTATTCTTATTAACGATCTCCTCGATATCCACCTTAAGGACATCCTCGTTGATGACCGTCACATTATTGTATTCAGAGAGTGTGTCGGAAAGGACAGGAATAAGGGTCTTGTCAATCTCCACAGCCACAACTTTCCCTGCTGCCTCTGCCAGGTACTGGGTAAGGCTTCCGATTCCGGGTCCGATCTCCAGTACACAGTCCTTATCCGTAACCCCTGCTGCCTCCACAATGCCCTCAAGGACGTTACTGTCTATAAGGAAGTTCTGTCCAAACTTCTTCTTGGCACTCATGTTATATTTCGCAAGTACCTCTTTTGTACGGGCAGCATTACCTAGATAAGCCATACATTTCCCTCGCATTCTTTTCTGTGATCTCTATTACTTCCTCCGGGCTTATTCCCTTTATCTCAGAAAGGGCCTCCACAACCAGTGGCAGGTACAAGGAACAGTTCCTCTTTCCTCTGTAAGGAACCGGCGCCAGGTAGGGACAATCCGTTTCTAAAAGAATCTTCTCCATGGGAAGAGCCTCTGCCACCTCTTTTAGCTTTCTGCCGTTCTTAAAGGTAAGAACGCCGCCTATTCCGATATAGAACCCCATATCAGCACATTCCCTGGCCACTTCCCTGGAATATGAAAAGCAGTGCACTACGCCGCCTATCTGTCCCGCATTTTCCTCCCTCATAATGGAAAGAGTATCCTGGGCAGCTTCCCTTGAGTGGATAATAACAGGCTTTTTTACTTCCCTTGCCAATTGGAGCTGCCTTTTAAACCATTTCTTCTGTATCTCATGGTCCGGCTCAGGCCAGTAGTAATCAAGACCGATCTCACCAATGGCAACACACTTTTCGTGGGAGCTCATCTTTCTGAGCCTTTCTATATTCTCTTCGTTTAGTTCTTCGCTGTCGCTAGGATGTACCCCAACAGCAGCATATATAAAATCATACTTTTCAGCCAGAGCCAAAGAGCTCTCGGATGAAGCCATGTTAGCTCCAACATTGACTATATTCCCAATCCCTGCTTCCTTCATAGAGCCAAGGAGCTCTTCTCTGTCTATATCAAACTGCTCATCATCATAATGGGCGTGTGTATCAAAAATCATTTTTCCTCCAAAATAAGGTTTAACCCCGATAAAATAAGGACTTCACCTCATATAATTTATCACAAAAATAAATTTTTTGCATTTTTTTTAAAAAAGTACTTGCATTTCTTTTCTGAGCGTAGTAATATATCACTTGTCGCTGAGACATGCACCGCTAGCTCAGTTGGTAGAGCACCTGACTCTTAATCAGGTTGTCCAGGGTTCGAGACCCTGGCGGTGCACGCCGAGTACTGTTTTCGCAGGTATAACCTGTGGGGATGGTACTTTTTTTTGCGCGTAAAGTGAACCATGCAGATATAAAAATGAGGTGACAGATGGGAGCTTGCTCACATTCTGACACCTCTATTTTTATTTCTATACGGCGAACGCCGCGACAACGAGGAATTTGCGTAGCAAATTTCGAGTCTGTCAGCATGGTTCACTCGTGAATTTCGAGTATTGCGTGACTCATGAGTCTGTCGGCACGGTTCACTCCACTTCAGCGCCGCCCTCCAGCATCTGCTGCATTGTTTTCCATCCCAATACCGCACACTTTACTCTTGCTGGCATATGAGCCACATCCTGGAGTGCAGCAGCCTCATCCAAAGCCTCAATGCTCTCCTCATCTGTGACCTCACCTTTTATCATTCCCATGAAGGTTCCGGCAAGCTTAATAGCCTCATCCTTCTTCTTTCCAACAATCTGGTCAACCATCATATCAACTGAAGCCTGCGAAATAGCACAGCCTGATCCCTCATAGCCGCCATCTACGATAATATCTCCGTCCAGCTTAAGGCTAAGTGTAATGTCATCTCCACAGCTTGGGTTTACGCCTCTAAGGATCAGATCAGGGTTCTCAATGGTCTTCTTGTGCACAGGATGAAGATTGTGCTCATTAACGATCTCACGATATAACTGCTTAAGCTCCATAGCCCATGACCTCCCTTACCTTTGAAAGCTTCTCAAGGAAGATTTTTACCTCTTCCTCAGTATTATAGAAATAAACGCTGGCTCTTGCTGTTGAGCCTGCTCCAATAAACTGCATAAGTGGCTGTGCACAATGATGTCCGGCTCTTACGCATACCTTGTCATCATTAAGTACGGAAGACAGATCATGAGGATGTACTCCATCCATTACAAATGTCACGATTCCGCAGTGCTTAGCAGGATCCTCTGATCCAAACACCTTGATATAAGGAAGCTTCTTAAGCCCCTCCATCAAAAGAGTGGTAAGCTTAAGTTCCTGAGCCTCTATAGCCTCAAAACCAACCTTCTGAAGGTACTTAATAGCCTCAGCAAGACCTACTGCGTCTCCCGCATTAACGGTTCCTGCCTCAAACTTATGTGGCAGCTCAGCGTAGGTTGCATCCTCTCTGGTAACGTACTCTATCATCTCTCCGCCGGTCAGGAATGGATCCATCTTATCGAGAATAGCTCTTTTGCCATAAAGAACTCCAATTCCCATGGGCGCCAGCATCTTGTGGCCGGAAAAAGCGAAGAAATCACAGTCAAGATCCTTTACATCAACTTTCATGTGAGGAGTTGACTGGGCTCCATCAATAACTACAACAGCACCCTTGGAGTGAGCGTAGGCAGTGATCTCCTTAACAGGATTGGTCACACCAAAGACATTTGAAACGTGGCCAATGGCAACGATCTTGGTCTTATCTGTGATCTTGCTCTCGTACTCTTCCTTAGTAAGGGTTCCATCCATGGTGGGCTCCAGATAAACGAGCTTTGCGCCCTTCTTTTTTGCCACCATCTGCCAGGGAAGCATGTTGCTATGATGCTCCATGACGGTTATTACGATCTCATCCCCCTCCTGAACGTTGGCCATTCCATAGCTGTAGGCCACCAGATTAAGGGACTCTGTGGTATTTCTAGTAAAGATTATCTCCTCGGTGGAAGCTCCTCCGATAAAGTCTGCAACAGTCTTTCTTGCGCCTTCATATCTGGCTGTTGCCTCCATGCTCCAGTCATACAGACCCCTTAAGGGGTTTGCATTCACAGTCCTGTAGAACTCGGAAACTGCCTCCATTACCTGCTTGGGTCTCTGGGAGGTAGCAGCGTTATCAAAATATACGTACTCGCCGGAATCGAAAATCTCGAAATCCTTGCGAAACTCACTGAGTGTACTCATTATTTCTCCTCAAACAACAAATCAAACAATGTTCTGAATGTAATACTGGATCTTCTGCATGATCTCAGCATCAGGAATCATTCTGGCTACGCTCTCAAGCCTTGCCTTGATCATGATCCTCTTTGCCTCGTCCTCTTCTATGCCTCTGGTCTGCATGTAGAAAAGAAGGTCCTCTCCAAGCTGACCGATTGTGGCACCATGTCTTCCCTCAACGTCCTCTTCCTGACAAAGGATAACAGGCATGGTCTTATTAACTACATTATCAGATAAAAGAAGCGCATCCTCCTGCTCGTCACCTACAGAGCCTGAGCTTCCGTTCTTGAAATCTATTGTTCCTCTGAAGGACTTCTTAGCATCATCCATAAGAACGCCCTTAAACTGCATGGAGCTTTCTGTCTTTTTGCCTCTCTGATCAGCCACATAGTTCATATCAAGGCTGTGATCTTCTCTGCAAAGGTATCCCATATTGCTGTTAAATACAGACTCTTTTTCTGAAAGAGTCACATATGCGCTGCTCCAAACCTTACAGCCGCCAAGCTCCAAAGTTACCAGGTTGATCTGGCCACCCTTGAAACAGGCGCCTCCGATATCATCAAAATGAACGTAGCCATTTCCCAGGGTCTGAGTCTTAACAAGATTGATCTTAGCACCATCCTCAGCAAGAAGTCTTGTGCTTACACCCTGAAATCCTGACATTTCCTTATCTGAAGTATATGCCATGATAACAGTTACTTCAGAATCCTTCCTGGCATGGATCACCTGAGATGAAAGACTGCCCTTGCCATCCTCACAGTCATAGCGGATGATAATAGGCTTTTCTACCTTTACTCCCTCATCAACGGTGTAAACATCTGTTGTGACACCCATACCGATCATGAGATCATCAACATCTGCTCCCATTCCTGTACGAATAGCCTGGGATGCATCTCTTGAGGATGTATCGCCATTCGGAAAAACTGTATCCTCCTTAGGAGCAAGGATCCTGTCCTTGTTTTCTAAAAAGAGCTTTCCGGCTTCTTCGAAGGATACTCCTTCTTTTAAAGTTACTCCTGCCGGTATCTCTTTTGCCTTAGGAGAACTCAAAGTTTCTATATTTAAATCACTTATCTGAAGGGCGCTGTCATTTACATGCAAAAAATTGTATGTGAGAACCGGCAGCACATTTACCTTCATATTCAAATCTTTGCTCATCTGTTTACCTCTTTATCAGCCATTTCCGCTCATCTCAAGCTTGATGAGATTGTTCATCTCGACCGCATACTCCAGTGGAAGCTCCTTTGATACAGGATTTGCAAATCCACTGACGATCATGGCCTTAGCATCCTCTTCGCTTATGCCTCTGGACATGAGATAGAAAATAGCATCATCACTGATCCTTCCGATCTTTGCCTCGTGTCCCACATCTGCGTCGTTGGTACGAATATCCATTCCGGGGATAGTATCTGCCCTTGAAATGCTATCCAGCATAAGTGAGTCACAGGATACTGATGCCTTCGCTTTCTTAGCTGAATTCTGGATTATTACACTACTTCTGTAGGTACCGATTCCGCCGTCCTTTGAAATGGACTTGGTGTTGATAACAGAAGAAGTTCTCTCTCCCTGATGAACAACCTTTGCTCCGGTATCAAGGTTCTGCCCCTTTCCGGCAAAGGTGATTCCGGTGAACTCCATCTTGGAGCCCTCGCCCTTAAGGATTGTCATAGGATAAAGGTAAGAGGTATGTGATCCGAAAGATCCTGATACCCACTCCATAATACCGTTTTCCTCAACAATTGCTCTCTTGGTGTTCAGGTTATACATATTCTTGGACCAGTTCTCGATAGTTGAATATCTGAGTCTGGCATTCTTTCCAACATAAAGCTCAACGCAGCCGGCGTGAAGGTTAGCCACGTTGTACTTAGGAGCAGAACAACCCTCAATGAAATGAAGATCTGCACCCTCATCTACTATAATAAGTGTGTGCTCGAACTGACCGGCGCCAGCAGCATTTAATCTGAAGTAGGACTGAAGAGGTATCTCAACCTTTACTCCCTTTGGAACGTAAACGAAAGATCCGCCTGACCAAACTGCACCGTGAAGAGCAGCAAATTTGTGGTCTGTTGGAGGAACCAGCTTCATGAAGTGAGTTTTTATCATATCTGCGTACTCACTTCTAAGAGCACTCTCAAGGTCTGTATAAATAACGCCCTGAGCAGCAACTTCGTCCTTTACATTGTGATATACAAGCTCAGAATCGTACTGAGCACCAACTCCTGCAAGAGATTCTCTCTCTGCCTGTGGGATTCCAAGTCTTTCAAAAGTATTTTTGATGTCCTCAGGAACATCCTCCCACTTACCCTTCATGTCAGACTTATGTCTTACATAAGAAGAGATCTTGTCCATATCGAGGCCTTCAATACTAGGGCCCCAATCAGGAACCTTTATCTTATTGTAGAGATCAAGACACTCTAATCTGAAGTCCCTCATCCAGTCAGGGTCATTTTTCTCCTCGGAAACCTTAAGAACAGTCTCCTTAGTGAGACCCTCTGCCATACGGTAGAAGTCCTTCTCGCTCTCTACATCCTTAAAATCATATAAGCTGCGGTCAATATCCGCTACAACCTGCTTATTTTCCATATTTATTCAGTTCCTTCATAAATAAGTCTTTCGCATGCCCATTAAAGTTGCCTTCGGCAAAGGGGCATGCTCACAATTGCATCATTTTCTCACGCCCTCAGCAGCCTGTGCTTCGGGCTGTTATTTACATAAACTTTTCGAAACCGTTTGCATTGATCTCATCAACAAGGGTTCCGTCACCTGTGTGTACAATGTTTCCCTTTACAAGAACATGAGTATAATCCACGTGAAGTGACTCTAAGATCTTTGTGCTGTGAGTGATAATAAGGAGTGCTCCGTCCTTTTTCTTCTGGTACTCCTGGATACCCTTTGATACAGTACGAACAGCATCTACATCAAGACCTGAGTCTGTCTCATCAAGAATTGCAAACTTAGG